>JBGTHB010000101.1:0-5561 GCA_041746415.1 Coxiellaceae bacterium
GAACACGTAAGAAAATCCATTCAGATTGATTCGCTCATTGAATACATAATCCACGAAACCACCCAATCCATCCAAGCGCATTTTGTAAAAAAATCCGCGGCTCAACCCAGCTTTTCACATGAAGAACGACAAGACGCGCTAATGAAATCAACTCATCAAAAAAAGCAAGTCACCCTTGTTGCAAGCAATGCTGGTTATCTGCAAACAATTAATTATGACGAACTGTTTAAGCTCGCCTGTGAACACAATCTAACTATTGAAGTGTTACATCGTCCAGGCCAGTATGTGTGGAAGGATCTCGCTTTTGCACACATTTGGTCAGACCAACTTAATGTGGACTCAGCTATCGTTAAATCAATTTTGGCATGTTGTGAAATTGGCATAGACAGAACAATTGTCCAAGATGTGGAATTTGGCTTTGAACAACTAGCAGAGATTGCCATTCGTTCACTTTCACCCAGCACGGCCAACCCTTTTACCGCCATCAATGCCATTGATCGATTATTTTATGGCATTAGTTTTATGGCAAATTACGCTTGCCCTCCTGCAATTTATACAGATCCACAATTCTCAATTATTCGACTAGCAATCAACACCCCCACTGTTGAAGGAATTTTATCTGTCTGTTTTGACCGCGTGGCGCAACAAGCAGCAACGGATTTATTAGTAGCAAAGCGTTTGTTACAAGGAATCAAAGAAATTCTGACAATAAAAAATTGCCAAACTTTAAAACCATTTCTATTGGCCTTTTCGGATGACTTTCATCAACAATTCACTCATGGGATTACGTCGACAGCAGCAAAAGAAAAATTAAATTTGCTTTATCACCAGCTTAAAACCAGGCACTATGAAGATAATACTAAAAATATTTCTAACGCATAAAGTGCAAGCCGAGTTCTGATCTCTGCACTCATTCTGATTGTGTGTTCGCCGTACTTACTTTTGGCGGAGTGTTAAGGTCAGGTATTTTAGCATGCCTGCCAAACTCAATAAAAATAATGCCAGCGATCAAAAGCAAGACCGCAGCAATGATTAGATAAAGCGTTTTTTTCTTAAAATTCCATTTTTTTCGACTCATTTTTTAGCCTTTTAAAACGTTACTGATTTTTGCAAACTAACAAGAAAACTTTAACCTTAATTAAACCCAATCACGCTCAAACTATGCACACTCAAAATTACAGAAAATTGCAATTTCAAGTGTGCCACTGCTGTTTAATAAAATTAACCAGCGTAAAAAGTATCAATATCATTCCGCCAAGCAGGCTGCGCCATATCTGGCCAATTTTCTTTATCAAATCCAGGCGCATTTTCTAGCACTTTCTTTGATTTAGGTACAACAAATGCGTCTTCATCTTTATTGTAACTTAATGTTCTCCAAGGCAAAGCAAATAATTTTTTATTAAAATCCAAGCCTAAAATTCCACCGAAAGACAACACAGCGTATTCAGTTTGCCCAGATATTTTATCTAAAACGATCTCTTCAACTTTTCCTATATTCTCACCTTCATTATTAATTACATCCACGCCAATTACTTGGTTTGCTTTAACTAAGTTATGTGGTAATTCTGACATCGTTTTTCTCCTAAATCAATTTGCAACTCCTTAACTTACCCGCTAAAAGCAGCATTTAAGCAGTTACATCAATTTTACAAATTAAAATTATTTACTTAACTCGCAAAAAAGTGTACCACATTTTGAAATTTACCTCAAATTACGGCATAAAATAGAATTTAATTATTGCTTTATTTTTTAATAAAAGCATTTTGTTATTTGAAAAAAGAAGTAAAAATAAGCGGCTATGCTTAAGAGCCTGTTCAAAGATCGTAATTCATAACGCTAAAATATAAAAATCTAGCGCCTAGCATGATGCGCTTTAATACTATTGGAGGGTAAAAACAAACTGAATAGAAATGCAATTAACAAACCTAATGGTAAAATTAACATGGCGTGTTGATAATTGTGCGCACTATAGACACGTGCGCCATTTAACAGTTCGCCACTCCAATTGTAATCCAGCAACATCCCTATTAAGGGTTGCAAAATCACACTGCCCATCATTACCAGCATATTGGTAACCGCCAGTGCTGTAGCAGAAAAATGATGCGGTGAAATTTCACGCGCCACAGCAAAACAAATCGATTGGCCGGAGCTGAACAAACCCAGACAAAATGTCAATATCATTACAGCCCATATACTTAAACCAATATCTTCAATCAACAACAACATGACGACTGACGCTAATAAACTGCAAACCACAATCGGCAAACGACGCGAATGTGTTTTATCTGAAAGCCAACCTAAAATAGGACTACCTATCACCCAGCCTAGAAAAATAAATGAGTTGGTCAACGCCGCCAGGCTGGGGCTCATGTGATAAACGTGCGTAAAATAGGGAATACCCCATAAACCCGCAAAAACTGAGGCGGCAAGATACAGCAGCGCCCCCACCGTGCCAACATTCCATATCTGAATGTTGCTCACTACTTCCTTTAATCCTCTCAAACCATATAAAAAATTATGTTTTTTAACCAGTAAAGTGCGTTTACGCTTAGCCGCCTTATGCTCCACCATGAAAAAATATATTGCAGCCGTTAGCATAATTCCCAATAAAATGGCAAGCCATACTGTCGCGCGCCAACCGAGTTTATCTACAAAAAAGGTCAAACTGTTATCAGCAACAAATGCCCCTATCATGCCTAAGGAGGTGGCTAAACCAGAAAAGAACGCAAAGCGATCATCCGGTAACCAGATAGTCGCGATTTTTAGTACGCCCACAAAGGCAAAAGCAGAACCAAAACCAATTAAAAATCGCCCAATGCAAGCGATAATAAAATAATCACTAATCACAAACATAAATGCACCAACCACACAAGCCAACGCTGCCATAATTAACAGCCGCTTTGGGCCATAACGATCCATTAATACGCCTACTGGAATTTGCATCGGCGCATAAGCAAACATATAGAAAGCGGTCATTAAACCAAAACTGCCAGCGGTGATATGAAACGTGTGCAGCAATGAATCCTGCATTACACTCGGCATTACCCTTAGAAAAAACTCATAGCAGTAAAATAAGGCGCCTAAGCTCCATAGAAAAAAAGGCAGCCAAGGTGAGCGACGATTAAACTTAACTGTTTTTTTATGTTGCACTTATTTAAACCACCCTCTGTTACCAAAAACGAATACTATATCATCCGCTAGCTAAAAGGCGAGCATATAACGCCCGCGCTTTTGCCAAACTTATTGAGCTTTCACCCACGCTGTGGTTATTTTGAAATTTGATTTGCATCATACCCTGGCTTTCGGCATCATAGGCTCGTAAAATTCGCGCTTATTATGAGGCTCACCATGTCACTGAAAATGAAAGTTTGTGCTATCTTAATCGCTACTGCCACATTAAACGGCTGTTATCGCATTGATGTTCAACAAGGTAATATCCTCCCCGAAAAAGCGGTTTACTCTATCCGTAATGGCATGAGCCAACAGCAAATTGAAAAAACGTTCGGCACACCGGTTATGACTGATGTCTTTAAAGGCAATGAGCTGGTTTACGTTTACACTTTCAAACCAGGAATGGGTCAACGGCACATAAAGCGACTACTGGTTTATTTCAAAAACGGCCGCGTAGTGAATTACACCACGGATGTTAAACAACCAAGTGCCACCATCCCTGCGCCTTAGAGCCTGTTCAAAATCTCTTGATTCGCTGCAAAAGCAGCGTGATTGGCTAAATCATTCACGCGCCCTCGATAAATATGAATAACTATTTATCTCGGTCGGGTAAATATTTTATCTCAATCATCTGCTTTTTCGCTAGAATCAGAGACCTTGAACAGGCTCTAAGCAAGAAAAACATTAGGCTTTAACTGCGAGCACGTCTTGCTTCTTTAGGGTCTATAAGCAGCGGGCGATAAATTTCAACGCGATCGCCATCCTGCATCAGCGCATCTAACTTCGCTATCTTTCCATTTAAGCCCACTTTGTTTTTATGGAAATTAATGTGAGGAAACTGCGCCAAAATACCAGAACGTTTAATAGCTACTGCAATAGTGCAATTGCTTTCAACTTGCAACGGTATTTCAATTTGCTGCTCAGGTGTAGCAAACGCCACCGTAATACGTAATATATTACTCATCGTTTGCCGCACCATACACATCGCGTGCGCGCTGACAAAAAACATCTACTAAAGTATTCGCAACTTGATTGAATAGCGGGCCAAACAATAATTCCAACACTCTAGTGGAAAACTCAAATTCCAAATTAAGACTTACCTTACAATGACCATTACCATAATCTTCAAATTGCCAATGACCATCTAAATGTTTAAATGGCCCATTCACTAATGAAATATCCACCTGATGATACGGGTGCAACCGATTATGAGTGGTAAATGATTTATTAAATCCACCTTTAGCAAACGTTAGTTCGCCTTGCAACTCCGACTCATGGCGTGACAACACCTCACTTTTTTGGCACCACGGCACAAACTCTTTATATCTTGTCACATCATTAACTAAGCTATACATGGCTTGCTGGCTATATGGCACAATTTTTTGCCGCTTAATTTTAGGCACTTAACGCTCCTTCTATTCTAAATTCCAATATCACCCATGAGATGAAGCCCAACAAATATGTGCTATTATAGCGTCCACCATGAGCAAACCAAGTAAAAAAATGCCCGACCGACTGATCGCCCAAAATAAAAAGGCGCGACATGATTACTTCATCGAGCAAACGTTCGAGGCCGGACTTGTGCTCGAAGGCTGGGAAGTAAAAAGCATGCGCGATGGGCGAGCGCAATTACGGGACAGTTATGTGATATTAAAAAACGGCGAAGCCTGGCTCATAGGCGCGCACGTCTCTCCTTTAAAAACAGCTTCCACTCACATCAATCCAGAACCAACTCGCACCCGCAAATTATTACTGCAACAAAAAGAGCTGGAAAAACTTTACGGTGCTGTTAATCAAAAAGGCTATACCGTGGTTGCTCTGGATTTACATTGGCAGCGCCATTATGCCAAAGCATTAATTGGCTTGGCTAAAGGCAAAAAGCAACATGACAAGCGCGAAACAGAAAAACAACGTGAATGGCAACGTGAAAAGCAGCGCGTATTAAAAAACGTACGTTGACAGCAGTTTCGTACCGCACCTTTTTGGCGTAAATATACTCATTTCACTGGGTATTTTTTTAGTCGGCTTTATGTTTATTGCCGCTAGCTTGTTGCAGCAACACATGATCCATCATAACCAGTGCCGCCATGGCATCAACAATGGGTACAGCACGAGGCAACACGCAAGGATCGTGCCTTCCTGTTGCTTCAAGAGTTACAGGCTGATTATCAATATTAAGCGTTTGCTGCTTTTTATTAATAGTGGCAACGGGCTTAAAAGCAACCCTGAAATAAATGTCTTCGCCTGTGGTAATTCCACCTAATGTACCGCCAGCATGGTTTGTTTTTAACTTTACTTCATCATTGCTGGTGACGAACTCGTCATTGTGTTCACTACCGCGCATGGTGACACAATCAAATCCAGCACCAATATCAAACCCTTTTACTGCA
>JBGTHB010000102.1:0-4252 GCA_041746415.1 Coxiellaceae bacterium
CCACACGCGACCCTTGCTGGAAACGCCTGACGTCAAACAAAAGCTAATTGAACTTAATGAGAGCCGGCGTGAAATCTACAAGTCAATTGCCAACTTCGCCTACTCCACTGACAAAGCGACACCCCGACAAATAGCCCAAAAAATATTAAAAGATACGCAACACCGCGCTATTTAAATATGGTAAATTATTCCAAGCAAGGACAGTTTGAGAGTTTGAAGCGCATGCCAGCGACAGTTTCTTTAATTTCATCAGCCCATTTTCGTTCTTATCGTAGCTTAGCGCTGCAGCAGTTTTTATCGCACCCACTACAAGCATTGTTATTACTCGTTGATCCGCGTCACATTAGTCAAGATTGTGTATTAGAACAACTGGATCAACAAACTCAACGCCAAAAAGTTATTTGCCAACAAGCTACCCATCTGAGCAAACCCAATGTGCTACTAGAATGGCTGGCACCTTATATTGATGCCGCGACCCCTAACCCATCGCGGCAAAGTGAAACGCTATTGAATGGATTTATAACGCAACTGTTGCAACAAAAACAACCACTCACATTAATTGTTACTAATGCCCACTTGTTACCATTTGAAACGCTGGCGGCTTTATCGCACCTGGCTATCCAACAAGAAAAAACCGCCGTAGTGCTAAAAATTATTTTAGTAGGTGACGCTTTGCTGGTTGAAAAAGCTGAATCATTACAAACTCAAGCTATCCCTAAAATTTCTTTTGATGATGATCAAATCATACTCGACAAGCCAGCCATAAAAGAAAATTTTTGGCACAAGCATCGCGTGAAATCGACAGCACTATCCGCATTATTCCTGCTCGGGGTGGGTATGCACTATTTTTACCACAGCTATAACAGATTAAAACCTTTACCACGCCACACTCCGTTGACCTCATTACCACCAGCGCAATCTACCTCTTCCGCCTTACCAACGTTTTCACCCACAGCAAAAAATTTCACGGTGCAACTGGCCGCATTTAAAAAGTTTGTTACTGCAACACGCTACATCCACCAATATCGTCTTGCTCAAGCACAGATACGTTTGCATACCGCCAATGGATCGAGTTGGTTTGTGGTTGATAACGGAAAATTCGCCTCATTCAAGCAAGCCGCAAACAGTATAACCACTCTCCCCGAAAAAATTCGCCTGCATCACCCGTGGGTGCATTCATTTAAATGATTTTAATAGGAGTGTCACACTAACCTGCAAACTTACGCAGCCATAATACTTTTGCGGCACTAAAAAATGTAACTGCTTTAAGTATCGGTACGCTTTTATCCAACGTCACTAAATTGCAATCACCCTGCTCATCTACTTTAAGTTGGCGCACCAATACTTCACTATTTTTTAATTGCGCAATAATAATTTCATCGTGCAATATTTTAATATCGTCACCAAACAAACGCTCGCCTGCTACTAAATCCCCTTTTTGCACTAATGGCGCCATGGCATTATCTGAAACAATAACGTCAATGCTATTGTGATGATGCTCTTGAAATAATTTCAGTTCTTTGAAAATAGCCTGTTCATCATTGAACGGTTTATTAAAATGACTTGCTGCCACAGCATCTTGCTGCCCATGTTCGATGGGGTGCTCGCCCACACCATACAACAACCACTCTAACGAAACTACCACGCCCAGTGAGTGAAAATAATCACAGAGACGTTGCGCACCTTGCTCGGTCAGCCCACCAAAACGCGCATTTTCCCAACCTTGTACAGTGCTCATCGACACTTGTATGCCATTAGCCAGTTTGGCGCGGGACAAACGTAACGCGTCACGCAACTGACGCAAACGCTCGCCGCGATCCGTGATCACCTTATTATTATGATGCTGTCCCACCCGTCTTCCTTCTGCTTTATTTGTGAAAAAAATACTCAAATAAAGCTTGCGACTGCTTAATTATTTTCATATACTTATATGAGATTAATTAATAGTAACAGAATATTTCATAAAACTATATGACAAAAATAATCAAAATAGCCAAGAATTGCAACAACAAACGATCACCGCGCTCAGCTTGGGCATCAAGGGGTTAAATCCAAGCGAGCCATATCCTAAGCACCGGGCCCCACAGCCAGCCAGCTGGGGCCCCGCTTCTAAGAGTCTGTTCAAAATCTCTCCAAACACTACGCCAAAAGGGATTGCCAGCCGCAGCAAAAATATTATTTCTGCTTAATTAAAAGATATGTTTTTTTGCTTGAGATTGCTTTCGCAAGATATGCGATACAAGGAAGTAATGGAGCATAAAGACAGGATGTCTGGTCTTGAGAAAGCAATCTCAAGCGAAAACAAGGCAATAAATTATTTTTGAAATAAAAAAGGGGTGATTAAAAAATCACCCCTGCGGCTGGCAATCCCTACCAATAAGTTCTATCCCTAGACCGTGCTCTTTTCCTTGAGACAAACCTTTCAGCTACGTGTTCCTTCACACCCCTAACACACGTCCCTGTTTGCTCAAGTCCCTTTACGAGTCCTAATAATGTCTTCCCTAGAACTGGTTATCACTTTACCAGGTACTGCCACGCGGACAAGGTGGTTCTACCCCTTGTGTCGCTGCACAAACGTCAACCAGATTTTTTTAAATCTGTAAAATTTATATAAATCAATAGGTTAATTTGATATACAAGACTGAGAGCAGCTATAACTGATACAAAAATTCATTAAACGCTGATGCGGCATTGAGAAATGTCTCACGCGTAACAGGTAATTTTTTGCGCTAATTGATCCAGGATGCTGTGGGTTTCAGGATAAATACCATGCCACAAATAAAATGTCAGCGCGTTCAACTCGGCCAACATCCCTATGCCATCTACACAGCGCACTACACCAGTTCGCTTAGCTAGCTGTAAAAATTGCTGCGCCACCTGCCGATAAGATAAATCATAGGCGATTGTTTTGGCACTGAACACAGCTTGATTAATGTCGGGAGCCAAACCAGCATGGCCGGCACTGGTTGCGTTGATTACGATATCAAATATTTCATCTGGCACTTGGCTCAAACCACAAGCGAGTAAATCCACGTGCGCTTTTTTTTCTGCCACCAAACGCTGCGCTTTTACTTCATCTCGATTAGCAATAACAATTTTAAGCGGCGCTTTTTCCAGCAACGCCGGTAATATCCCTTGGCAGGCACCACCCGCACCAATAATAAGCACGCGTTTTTGACAAAAATGGAAATCATGATGCCGTAATAAATCTTGAATTAACCCAGCGCCATCAAAATTATCCGCATAAATTTTGCCGTTTGCTTTGCGCCACAAACAACTTGCTGCACGCGCGGCCTTAGCTGCTTGCGAATAATCATCGGCTAGTTGAAAAGCCAGCGATTTAAAAGGCAAGGTGACGTTCAACCCCAAACCACCATCAGAAAAAAAGGTGGCGACGGTTTGTGCAAAATTCGCAGCCGTTGCTTCGTATTTTTCATAGCGCAGCGCGATGTGATTATCTTTAGCGAACGCTTGGTGAATAACGGGTGAAAGACTGTGCGCAACCGGCTGACCAATCACACCACAAACAGCCATGTCATTAAGCACTGATTTTTCCTTTGTGTTCTGTTAGTACCGAGCAAGTACGATCCTGCAACCGGTCATAAGCGTAATCTTTGCCAACGAAACCATTAACGATAATAGCAAATGTGATTTCTTGGTTTGAGCGTGTTTTAGCATAACCTGCCAGCGCCGTAACTCCTGTCATTGAGCCTGTTTTGGCATGTACTTTTCCTCGCACACCAACGGTCTGCATTCTACCTTTCAACGTGCCGTCTATACCAGCTATGGGTAGCGTTTTAAATAAAATCCGGTGGATAGTAGCATCGCGGTAATCATAATTTAATAACTTAATTAACTGATGCGGGCTCAGCAAATTGTAGCGCGACAAGCCAGCGCCATCGTTTAATAGATTGTGCTTAAAATCAATGCCTGTTTTTGGCCCCAATATTTTTTTCAAAGCGCGTAAGCCATTTTGCCAACTGCCTTGGCGTTTAAAATACACTTCACCTATTTTTTTGAGCAACGTGTCCGTGGTCAAATTATCCGAACGTTTGAGCATTTCATGCAGGATAGAGGTCAACGGCTTAGAATCGTGCGACAAAATAATTTTATAACTTGAATCTGCTCGCTGCACTAACACCTTACCATTGAAAGCAATGTTATTATCACGTAACGCTTCTTTTAATAACACTTCGGCATAACGCACGGGGTCACGCAGAGCCAATGTGCGACGCTGCTCACCCCAGTGCAA
>JBGTHB010000103.1:0-3684 GCA_041746415.1 Coxiellaceae bacterium
GAAAGTCGTAACGCATCGCCATAAACCGCGTGCGCACCATTTGCCATGGGATAAATCAACATACAGTGTTAGCGGGAATTATCAAATTGTTGGTTTGGGTTGCTCCACGGGTGGTCCGGTGGCGTTAAGCACTATATTATCGAGTTTGCCTGCTGATTTTCCGTTGCCGATCGTTATTGTTCAGCATATGTTTCAACATTTTACTGTGGCATTAATTGAATGGTTAGCAAAACAAACTACCTTAAAATTACATTTGGCTTTTCAAAATGAAGTGCTTAAACCAGGACATGTGTATTTTGCGCCACATGATTTACATTTGCTGATCATGAATGATAAAGGTGAAAATAAAATTCAGTTATCACGCACACCAAAAATTATGAATTTTCGCCCGTCCGTTACTGAGTTATTTATCAGTTTGGCTCATTCATTCAAAAGTAAAGTTATCGCCGGTGTGTTAACCGGTCTGGGTGATGATGGGGCAGATGGTTTGAAAGTATTACATGATGCGGGTGCGTTTACATTTGTGCAGCAGCCGGATACATGTGTGGTTTCATCCATGCCAAATGCAGTTATTAAAATGAATGCCGCAACTAAAATTATTGCACTGGAATCCATCGCCGCAGAGTTGATGCGATTAGTGCAACCCCAACGTAAATCAGTTCGCTAGATGTGATTGACGTCTATCACGCCACCATTTAATAACAGTGGGACTAATTGATAATAAAACAATGACGAGCACAGCGGGTAAAATATAATTTTTTGATGATGGAATAAGTGTTCCTAAGTAAAATCCAGTAATAGGCAATACAGTTGCCCATATGACTCCACCAACAATGTTATAAATGCTATAGCGCTTGTAATTCATCTTAACGATTCCAGCGACAATAGGCATGAATGTGCGCACGATAGGCATTAATCTAGCCAGCACAATGGCTTTGCCACCGTGATTTTTATAAAAAACGTGTGCTTTATCAATGTGGCTGCGTTTATACCAAAAACTATCATTTTTTTTAAGTAACCATTTACCTAGTTTAATACCAAAAAAATAAGCCAGCATGTAGCCAATAATCGCAGCGGCAGCAGCAGCAGGAATTAAAACAGAAAGAGCAAACACGCCTTTGGCAGCAAGAAAACCCGCAGCAAAAAGCAGGCTATCACCAGGAAAGAAAAAACAAAAAAACACGGCCGACTCAAGAAAAATGATGCTTAATATACCAACATAACCCAGGGTGGAAACAAAAGCAGTGATATCAAAATAGTGCGTCATGATTTTTTCTTATGTTTAATTGCGGTTGCTGTTTTAGAGTGCGAAGGTCGATTGAGAAAGGTATTGATTATATTTCCGGCTTCAATACATTTTTCAAGATTAACACCGGTGTGAATTCCAAGACCGTTTAATAAATAAATAACGTCTTCGGTAGCAACATTACCGCTGGCACCCGGTGCATAAGGGCAACCGCCTAAACCAGCAGTTGAGCTGTCGATAGTTTTAACTCCAAGCTGCAGGCAAGCATAAATATTAGTGAGCGCTTGACCGTAGGTGTCGTGAAAATGCACGCCAATTTTATTTATACCAATTTCATTAGCCACAGCCGCTACTAAATTTTTTGCTTGGGATGCCGTGCCAACGCCAATGGTGTCACCGAGTGAAACTTCGTAGCAACCCATTGCAATTAATTGTTTGGCTAGCTTTACAATTACTTTGATATCAATCTTGCCTTCATAAGGACAGCCTAATACGCAGGATAAATAGGCGCGCACGGGTTGTTGAATTTGTTGCGCGGCTTGGCAAACGTCATTAATTCTCGTGAGACTTTCTGCAATTGAGCAATTGGTATTTTTGTGGGAAAACGTTTCAGAGGCAGCAGCAAAAACAGCAATTTCATTGAGGTGACAAGGAGAAGATTGTTCAAAGCCTTCTAAATTTGGGACTAAGGCGCTATAAGCAACATGCGGTTTGCGCTCAATCCCGGCGAGCACATTAATGTTATCGGCAAGTTGAGGAATGCGTTTAGGTGAAACAAAACTGGTGGTTTCAATTTTTTTGATACCCGCATTAGCCAGTGCATTGATAAACTGAATTTTAATTTCAGTTGGAATCGTTTGGGTTTCATTTTGCAAACCGTCGCGAGGGCCAACTTCAAAAATGGTGATGGCATCTTGCATCGGTTTAAACCACTTCCTGTTGTACGGCTTTGGACATGTAAGGAGTGGCTTTTTTTGCCCATTCTTTTGCTTGCGTTACCAACTCATTAGTATTGAGCTTGGTTAATTCGCCATTTTTCAATAATTGTTTTCCTGCCACCCACGCGTCACTTACCTGTAAACGGTTAACGGTGTAGGCAAGGTGAGAGAAAGGATTATAAATAGGTTGCGCCAGGTAAGAGCGGGTGTCGACTGCAATAAAGTCAGCGAATTTATTTTTTTCTAACGAGCCGATTTTATCACCCAGACCCAGTGCTTTGGCGCCGTTTAAGGTGGCCATTTTAATCGCTTCATTTGCTGGCAAAACAGTGGGATCTTTGGCAACCGCTTTTGCCGTCATGGCGGCTGTTTGTAATTCGCCAAACATATCTAAATCATTGTTGCTGGCTGCGCCATCCGTGCCAATGGCAACGTTGATACCAAGTTTTAAAAAATCAGCAATGGGTGAAAAGCCACTGGCGAGTTTTAAATTGGATTCGGGACAATGCACAATCGAGGCACCGCTTTTAGCAACGATTTCCATTTCGCTGGCGGTTACATCAACCATATGCACGTTAATCATGCGTTCGCCCATTAATCCCAAGTTGTGTAAACGCTGAATAGGTCTTATGCCATGCTGTTCCAGACTTTGTTGCGTTTCAAATGCGGTTTCGTGCATATGAATATGAATTGGCAATTGATGCGCATCAGAAAATTGTTTTACTTTTTTAAAAGTGGCATCGCTTACGGTATAAGGGGCGTGTGGTGCCATAGACCAACTGATTAAGTCATGCTTTTTCGTTGTCGCTAAAGTGTGTTCGGCTTTGCTAAAGTATTCGTCTTCTGATTGCGCCCATTGCGTGGGCACGCTCATTACAACTAAGCCGATTGTGGCGCGAATGCCTGTCTCAATAGCTGCGTGTGCGGTAACAGCGGGAAAAAAATAATGATCATTAAAACAAGTGGTGCCGCCGCGTAACATTTCAGCGATCGCTAATTTTGAGCCGATGGCAACGGACTCGGGACAAATTAAATCTTGTTCAGCAGGCCAGATGTGTTTTTCTAACCATTCCATCAGCGGCAAATCATCAGCGAGTCCGCGAAATAAGTTCATTGGCGTGTGCGCGTGCGCATTCACTAATCCTGGCATTAAAATATGGTGAGGATAATCAAGGATGCTGGTAGCCTGGTAAAGTTGTTTTGCCTTAGCTGCGGGTAAAAGATCCACGATTTTATCTTGGTGCACCACCAACGCGTGATTTTCGAGGCTGATATTTTCAGGAGCAATGGGTAAAATCCAGCGAGCGGTAACAATCAGATCAACTTGTTGCATTACGTGAGTCCTATCGTTAAAAGGCGCTTCATCATAAACGATGTGGTTAAGATTTCCAATGTAGAGATTTCCGCTAACGGCTTCCGCTTTGTTAATCAGGAACCGCTAATTTTGGGCTTATAAAGTAGGTTTTTTTAGCGCTTCATGGTATAATTTCGCGTCATGAA
>JBGTHB010000104.1:0-1826 GCA_041746415.1 Coxiellaceae bacterium
AAAATCAGTTAGCTATGATTTCACAGCAGTTACAAGACGCATTGCAGCAAGTACGATTAGTGCCCGCTGCCATTATCCTTAAGCCTTTAGCACGCACGGTAAGAGACATCGCAAAACAACTTAATAAAGCGGTTGAGCTTAAAACAACTGGCTCAGAAATTGAAATTGACCGCGGTATTATTGAATATTTGAAAGCGCCGTTAATGCATATTATTCGCAATGCTATCGACCATGGCATTGAGTCTGCGCAAACACGCCAACAAAACAATAAACCTGAAATCGGATTGATTGAGATTTCAGTAACTCACCATGCGGGTTTGGTTAGAATCACCATCAAAGACGATGGTATGGGAATTGATATTGAACATATTAAACAAATAGCACTGACAAAAGGCATAATAAATAAAGCACAAGCAGCCAATTATACTCCTCAAGAAGTGTATAGTTTATTGATGAATCCTGGCTTTAGCACCAAACAAAATGTAACTGAAATTTCAGGACGTGGAGTGGGTTTGGATGTGGTGCAGAATAATATGCAGCGTGCAAAAGGTAAGATTAGGATTGAATCTGAGTTGACTAAAGGCACGACATTAATATTGGATTTACCTTTAAATCTTTCTAGCGACAGAGGCACCTGGTTCACAGTGGTGGGTAGGCTTTATATCCTGCCTACATTAGCGATCGAGCGTGTTTTAAATTTTTCTGATGCGAATATCATTGATAATAAGGGCATACAATCTGTCGACTATCAAAATAAACTTATTCCAATTAAAAATTTAGCTAATTTGCTTAAGTTGCCAGATCAGAATAGCAGTCATTTAAATAATATTATTATCCTTGAAAAAAATAATCAGCGTATTGGCTTTGTAGTTGATGAAGTGTTGAATGAAGAAGCTATCATTATAAAATCTTTGCTGCCACCACTGGCCAATATGGATAGCATATTGGGCGCAAGTTTAACGGCCAGGGGGGAGGTCGTAATGATTTTAGAGCCTGGCTATCTTATTAAATTAGCTAACGAGAGTTTAGAACAAGCTATTATCGAAAAAAAATGTGACGAAACACTGCAAGCGAAAATTCTTGTGGTTGATGACTCCATTACCACGCGCACAATGGAAGTGACCATTTTAGAAACGCAAGGGTTTGAAGTGCACAGTGCAGTAAATGGGCGTGATGCTTGGCTGCGTTTACAGCATGAAGCATTTGATTTAGTGGTGTCTGATATCGATATGCCGCTCATGAACGGCTTTGAGCTAACCCATAAAATCAAATCTCACCCCACCATAAACTGTACTAAAGTGATTGTGGTTTCATCACATGAACGTGAAGAAGATCGTATACGCGGTTTAGAAGTGAAAGCAGATGATTACATTATTAAAAGCCAGTACGAAGGCAAAGCGTTACTGTTGTCTGTTTTGAAATTGTTGGGGAAAGAATAATGAAGCCGCCAGTTCGTGTTTTGATTGCCGAAGACTCTTTAGTTCAAGCGGAGGTGATTAAAAACATTTTCGGGCGCTACGCCGATATTGAAGTGATCGCGCACGCAAAAAACGGCAAAGAAGCAGTTGAATTAGTGAAAGCGCTTAAGCCAGATATCGTCACCATGGATATCGAAATGCCGCAAATGGATGGTTTGGAAGCCACACGCCAAATCATGCGTGAAATTCCCACTCCTATTATTATTTTAAGCACCCACGTTTCTCAAGATGGTTTAAAAGTTCCATTTCATGCCTTTGAATATGGTGCATTAGCTGTGTTGCAAAAACCGGGGAATATCACGAACCCTAACCTCGATGCTGTTGAAGAAGAGTTGGTTGAAGCGATAA
>JBGTHB010000105.1:0-2009 GCA_041746415.1 Coxiellaceae bacterium
GCGATTTTTAATCGTTACCGCTTCGCTTTTCCTGCTGGTTACCGCGAAGTTTTTACTCCAAAGGCTGCGATTGCCGATATTCACCACATTGAAAAATTAAAAGAAAATCGTTTGGGAATGAGCTTTTATCGCCCGGTGGGGGCGGCTTCAAGTGTAATTCGTTTCAAGCTATACCATTTTGATGAAACCATTCCCTTATCAGACGCTTTGCCAATGTTGGAAAATATGGGCTTGCGTGTAATCGGTGAGCAGCCATACCGCATTTTATTGCGTGATGGAAAAACCGTTTGGATTAATGATTTCAACATGACCTTTGCTCAAACACCACGTTATCCAGTTGAAGAAATTAAAGATATTTTTCAAGAGGCATTTCAAAAGATTTGGCTTGGAGAAGCTGAAAATGATTCATTTAATCGGCTAGTGCTTGAGGCCGGTTTAAATTGGCACGAGATTGTGATTCTGCGAGCTTATGCAAAATACTTCAGACAAATTGGATTTACATTAAGCGAACAATATATTGCTGACACATTGGTAGCAAACCCGCTGCTAACGGGATTATTTGTTAAGTTGTTTTCCTGGCGCTTTAAACCAGATGCTGTCGAAGCAGAACGCATTAAGCAAATGTCAAAGGTACAGCAGGAAATTTCAGTCGCGATGGAAGCGGTGACAAGTTTAGATGAGGATAGAATTTTTAGCCGTTTTTTAGAATTGATATTAGCGACCATGCGCACTAATTATTTTCAGCTCAATGAAAATAATGAGTATAAGCAACAATTATCTTTTAAGCTTAAGCCGGAAAAAATCTCAGACATGCCGCTACCGTTGCCGCACCATGAAGTTTTTGTTTACTCGCCTCGTTTTGAAGGTGTGCATTTGCGCATGGCTAAAGTGGCGCGTGGTGGTTTGCGTTGGTCCGATCGCCGCGAGGATTTCCGTACGGAAGTGTTAGGATTAATGAAGGCGCAACAAGTAAAAAATGCTTTGATTGTTCCCGCTGGCGCTAAAGGCGGTTTCGTGGCCAAACAGCTCGCTAATTGTGTTGGTCGTGATGCGTTTTTAAAAGAAGGCATCGCATGCTATAAAGGATTTATTTCTGGTTTATTGGATATTACAGATAACATTATTGATGGCAAAATTATTTTTCCTGTTAACTTGGTTCGTTATGATGAGGCAGATCCTTATCTGGTAGTTGCAGCAGACAAAGGCACGGCAACTTTTTCTGACATAGCAAACCAAATTTCAATTGAGCGCCACTACTGGATGGGTGATGCCTTTGCTTCTGGCGGTAAAACAGGTTATGACCATAAAAAGATGGGCATTACTGCGCGTGGTGCTTGGATTTCTGCTTTACGCCATTTTCAAGAACTGGATATTGATGCCAATAAGGCTGAAATAACTGTGATTGGAATTGGTGATATGAGTGGCGATGTGTTTGGTAATGGCATGTTGATGTCATCGCATCTGAAACTGGTGGCCGCATTTGATCAAATGCACATTTTTTTGGATCCTAATCCCCAAGACACGCAAGCTTCATTTAATGAGCGGCAACGACTTTTTAATCTGCCACGCTCAAACTGGAAAGATTATAATCCCGGTTTAATTTCAACGGGCGGTGGTGTGTTTTCACGTGCTGCTAAATCAATCCCTCTTTCTAAAGAGGTTCAAACGTTACTTAAAGTGGATAAAGAAAAAATGGTTCCAAGCGAATTGATTCGCGCCATTTTAAAAGCCCCAGTCGATATGTTATGGAATGGCGGTATCGGAACCTATGTTAAATCCACAACTGAGACAAATAATGATGTGGGCGACCGCGCCAACGATTCGGTGCGGGTGAACGGTAATGAATTGCGAGTGAAAGTGGTTTGTGAAGGAGGAAACTTGGGTTTAACCCAGTTAGGGCGTATAGAATACGAATTAAATGGCGGCAAATTAAATACCGATTTTATTGATAATTCAGCGGGCGTGGATTGTTCTGACCACGAAGTTAATATTAAAATTTTGCTCAATGG
>JBGTHB010000106.1:0-4483 GCA_041746415.1 Coxiellaceae bacterium
ACAGACAACGGCGCATTGTTGTATAACACTACTGTGCAAAAATCCTGTTCTTTTAGCCATTTTGTGGCTTCGCCTAATGCGGTTTCGCCAATGGTGTATTGTTCAAAATTGGCTGGATCCATGAACTGCCAAAACTCACCATCAAAATACAGATATTGTAACTCCAGCTCGATCACATCGGCGCCTGGTAAAGATTCCCCGGATTTAAAGGTACGTTCTAAAACGCGACCTGTTTTGAGGTTGCGTAATTTAACCCGATTAAACGCTTGGCCTTTGCCGGGTTTCACAAATTCATTTTCAATAATCGAACACGGTTCGCCATCCAACATGACTTTCAAACCGCCTTTAAATTCGTTGGTGCTGTAAACTGACATACGGGTTCCTCATTAGCGCTTGCTGAAGGCGGACAATAATAGCAGAATTGATTCATGAACCCAATATACTTGCAGGTGGTTTTAGCCGTTCCACTAGCCCAATTTTTTGATTATTTACCCCCGCATGGTGTTGATGTCGCCACGCTTAAGCCCGGAATAAGAATCAAGGTACCTTTTGGTCGGCGCGAGTTAGTCGGTGTGCTTGTTGGCGTGAGTGAAAAAACCACTTGCCAGCCCGATCAATTAAAACGAGCGATTGCTGTAGTGGATGTGGCGCCAATTCTCGATGCAAGTTTATTAAAGTTATATCGTAAAGCAAGTGATTACTATCATTGCCCGTTAGGCGAAGTGGTGGTTGGCACCTTACCAAAATGGGTGCGTCAAGGACGAACGTTAGTGGATGCGCCGGCATTTACGGCCGACTTAAGCTGTAGCGCTGTTTTATCGCTTACAGCAGCACAGCAAGTAGCAGTGAACGCAGTGAATGCCAGCAAGGGTTTTAAACCATTTTTGTTAATGGGCGTTACCGGCAGTGGTAAAACAGAAGTGTATTTGCAGTGCATTGAAAAAATTTTGCGTGCAGGCAAACAAGTTTTGATATTGGTGCCAGAAATTGGCTTAACACCTCAAACATTACAACGTTTTGAAAGTCGTTTTAACACCAAGGTATGCTTGTTGCATTCTAATTTAACCGACAAACAACGTTTTGCCGCCTGGTGTAATGCAAAAAGCTCCCATGCCCCGATCATCATTGGCACGCGTTCAGCTGTGTTTGCTCCTTTTACAAATCTGGGCATGATTGTAGTAGATGAAGAGCATGATTCTTCATTTAAACAGCAAACTGGGTTTCGTTATTCCGCGCGCGACTTAGCGGTATGGCGCGCACAGTTGCATGATATCCCTATTATTCTAGGCTCAGCGACACCTTCGCTCGAAAGCTTACATAACGCGCTTACTGAAAAATACATTTTGTTAACTTTGCCAGCCGCAGTTGGACAACAAGCCAAATCCACTTTGCAATTAATTGACCTTAAGCAAAAAAAACTGTGTGCTGGATTAAGTGAGACTTTGCTGAATAGTTTGCAAACGCATTTAAGCGCTGGCAATCAGGTGTTGGTGTTTTTAAATCGTCGTGGTTTTGCGCCTATTTTGTTATGTCATGACTGTGGTTTTATGTTGAGTTGCAAACGTTGTGATGCGCGTTTAACGTTTCATCATAAAATTAATCAATTGGTGTGTCACCATTGTGATGCGCGTCAGGCTCTACCACGCATTTGTCCTGAATGTCACCAAGCAGAATTAATTGCAGTAGGGCAAGGCACAGAACGCATTGAAGCTGAATTAACAACACGCTTTGCGCACGTAAATTTACTGCGTTTGGATCGAGATACCACGCGTAAAAAAGACAGTTTTGAAAATATGTTGGCGCAAATTCAAAGTGGTGAAGCGCAATTATTAATTGGTACCCAAATGTTAGCTAAAGGGCACCATTTTCCGAATCTAACCTGTGTGGCGATTGTGGATGTTGACGGTGGTTTGTTTAGCACGGACTTTCGTGCCAGTGAAAAAATGGCACAGTTAATTGTGCAAGTCGCCGGACGCGCCGGACGTGAAGCGTTACCAGGAGAAGTTATTTTACAAACGCATTTACCACAACATCCGTTGTTGCAAACTTTGTTGCAGCAAGGTTATTTAGCGTTTGCTAAAACCGCATTAATTGAGCGACGTGATGCACAGCTACCACCTTTTTCACATTTGGCGTTATTAAAAGCAGAGGCAACCAAACAACACTTGCCAGCGGATTTTTTGCAACAAGCTAAGCGCGTGTTGCAAAATAAAACCATTCATTGCTTAGGACCGGTGCCGGCAAACATGGAGAAAAAAGCAGGAAAATTTCGTAGTCATTTATTGTTGCAGGCGAATTCACGTAGTGCACTACAAAAGATTTTAAAAGCCAAAACAGCGCAACTAGCGGATTTGCCTGAGGCGAAACGCGTACGCTGGATTGTTGATGTGGATCCGCTTGAGGTGTAGCGGCATCATTTTTTATAACTAAAATGTTGCTCTACGCCATCATAAATTTGATTCCCGCACCAAATGCCAAAACGGTTTCCGGCATAACAACCACCAGCTGATAACAGCAGTTTGCCTATAGCGGAAAAGTTACCAGAAGCAAATGATAATAAAATAGGAAGTAGAATAGAAACTGAGTTTACCCATTGCAAAATGTTTTTTGGTAATGTTTTTTCAGATTGGAGCAAAAACGAACTGCTTAACATGAGCATGATGGGTAGTATTGAAATGCTCATTAATAAACTCAGTCCGACACTGACCGCTCCATTGATAATTAATACATGCTTTTTGTCAACTTTGTGTTTTGCTAATGCTCTTGTAGCTAACGTTTCAGCAATAGCATAAATGATGGTGGCTTGCGTAGAAAAATAAAAATCGTTGCTATAATTTCCTTCTCTGTTAGCAAACGCGGGTTCGGGTTCAGATGCGTTCTGCTCAAAAAATCTTGCGGGTAAAGTCGCATTAAGTCCGGTTAGTAAACGATCATTTTCAGGTTTTTTATATTGCGTTGCTTGTTCCACAAAAAATTGATGAGTTGATGAACTTTGATTACGCATTAATTTAAAAAAAGTAGTTAGGTCTGCTACGCTTTTTTTGCTCCATTCAGGTGCACACAGCATTTCAAGACTGGTAGCTAGCTGTCTTAGTTCAGTAGGCATTGCGGTATAATTAACGTTCCATGGTTCTTGTCGAGCAGCACAATGTAAAAAGCCGCGGCCCGCAGCTTGTGAAATAACTTCGGTATTGGGTCCTTCATAAACTGTTGGCCAGCGGCTGTTTGCATAAATAGCTTCAAAAACCGTTTGTGGTAGTTTGCCCAAAAATAATAAAAGTGTCTCGCCGCGTTTCAAAGCAGAAAAATCAGAGAAGCTTTCACAATCAGCGCTGGTAAATGTTGGATGCGGTAAAGCAGTACATTCACCAATACATGGCCATGAGCCATTTCGCATCGCACTAAGCAGCTCACTGGCGTTGGGTGGCGCAGCATAATGCATTAAAATAATATTTGGGGGATCAGATGGAGTGGTGATATTGGTTAAAGCAGAAAGGATACGATATAAACCTACTAAATTATTATTTTTAATTGGCTCACCATAAACAGACAAGGTTCTCACACTATTTTTAGCCAGCGCCCTAATAAGTGGTTCAACACAAGTTTGTTGTGGGTGTGTTGCAATGAAATGCGCTGCTTGATTTAAGGTTGGCGGAAGATGCTGAATGCCCAATTGTGCAGAACCCGCTAACAGTTTTCCTGATTTTCCATTTTTCCAAACTATTGAACTTTCGATTTGCGCCATCATCGGTAGAAAATTTCCTGATCCATCAACGTTGGGGTTATGACCTTGGTTGAGCAAATGAAAATAAGTTGACATGGCTAAACCGCGCTTGGCGAACAACCTTGCTGGAAATTTTTGATTGAGCTGTATTGTTTCTCGTGACGCCGCTAATACCAACTCAACCAACGGTCGTGGCTGAGTTGATAAAAAATAGTGTTCAGACATTACCGCCAAATTTTTATCAGGTAATAAATAGTATGGATCATTATCTGTAATGCCAAGTAATTTTAATGTCCGTTGATAGGCTCCATTGTGACAGACTATTTCAATAAAACCGGTGTAAATACGCCTTAAATTTTCAACCAGACGAACGTTAGCCGCTTGGCTACCAAAGCCACCGGGAGACATTTCAACGTACACTCTTAACGTTGGTATTTTTGTTGATGATAGTGGCATAAAGTTCTTCTGGTAATACACGCAAAATAGCTGTAAGCGTTCTATTTAAATACAAAAAGCTTAACAAAATGTTAGAAATTTGGAGTTTATTTAGAATTTCTTTGCAGGACAATTTTTGCAAACTCGCGGTTTATGCTGTGTTTCTCCTTGTGGTGGTTGGTGTGGATCAACTATGTTGCGGCTAGTGTTTTTAATTTCGCATTAGCACAAATGAAAGGTGAGTCATGGCGAGCGAGGTACGAGCGTCGCCATCCATATACCGATGTTTTTTAATGGCACTTGTACATGGATCACGACGCTCGA
>JBGTHB010000107.1:0-7479 GCA_041746415.1 Coxiellaceae bacterium
AACACCGTCAATCTGAATACCCGCTGCTTGTAATGACCGCATTACTTGAGCTGAGTATTTTTCGTCAAGTGGAGTGAGCGGCAAACGAATGCCCTCACCTATTTTCCCCATTTTTTGCAATGCCCATTTTGTTGGAATAGGATTACTCTCTAAAAACAAATCATTACAAAGTGGCAATAATCTATCAAATAATGCTCTCGCTGTCGCCATATCTTTGCCAATTGCGGCATCACAAAAATCAGCAAACAATTTTGGCACCACATTAGCCACCACTGAAATCACGCCACATCCACCCGCTTCAATAAAGGCCAACGCAGTTTTGTCGTCTCCGCTCAACAGATCCAACTCGCAACCCTGTTCGAGAAGTTGTGTCACACGCGTCACATCCCCAGTTGCCTCTTTAACTGCCACAATATTAGGCAATGCAGCCAACTTCATTATTGTCTCGGGTAACAGATCGCAGCCTGTTCGAGAGGGCACATTATAAAGAATTTGTGGCAGCGCTACAGCTTGCGCAATAGCCTGATAATGAAGAAACAAGCCGTGCTGAGTGGGCTTATTATAATAAGGTGTAACCAGCAGAGCCGCATCCGCACCTAATTCTTGCGCCTGCTGCGTGAGCAAAAGGCTGTGCCGAGTGGAGTTGGTACCAGTTCCTACAATGATGGGCACTTTGCCTTTGGCCAACTTAACGGCCGTGCTAATAAGCTTTGACCGCTCCTCGGCCTCAATAGCAGCCGATTCCCCTGTCGTACCTAAAACCACTATGGCTGCAGTGCCGCTGTCGATTTGCCACTGAAGCAGATCAGCAAAACGTGGGTAATCTATGCTTGCGCTCGCATTCATTGGGGTGACAATCGCTACCATTGATCCTTTGAACATCTAAACTTCCTCCTAATTATCCCCTTCTATCTTCTTGTATCTATAAAGAAAATAAAAGCTAAAAAGCAATCTATAATAAGTAAGTGGCGCCGGGTGGAAGAGAAAATGCGTCTCTCCTCTTTCGATCACACACTTGTCGTAACGCAAGACCTGGCGTCACTTATTTTGTAACTCCCAGCTTATGGGTTGAAATAGGCAATAACGGCCAATTTGCAGATCATCTTCATCACTACCTGAGTAGTTACCTTATTTTTTTATAATCGCTCCATGATACTGTATCACCTTGGCCGCCATTTGCGCCGCCTTTTCTGTTGCTTCTAGCATGGTTGCACCAGCCAAGCGATGCGCTAAATAAACGCCATCAAATGAATCTCCTGCCGCAGTAGTATCAACAGGATGTTTAACAGGTTCAACGGCAAAGTGACTGCGTTGTTCTGCCTCACTCAAATAACAGCCCTGCTCTCCCATTTTTAACACAATTTCTTCAATACCATATCTTTCTAAGCGCGCTAATGCGATTTCATGACTGGCATCACCAAACAAAGATTTTTGATCATCAAAAGAAACCAGAGCAATGTTTGCTAATTTTAATATTGCTTCAATATGGCTTTGCGCTTGTGACGCAGAAGACCATAAACGTGGCCGGTAATTAGTATCAAAAACAATTTTAATGCCCTGTGCTTTAGCCTTGGTGACAGCCGCTAAAAAACGCGCCCGTGATTGCTCCATCAAAATAGCCAAGGTGATACTCGAAAAAAACCACACCGGAAATTCAAATAGTTTATTAATTAACGTTTGTCCAACATCGTCTTCAAATAAGTATTTTGCCGCTGAATTCGAGCGGTAATAGTAAAGATTACGCTCACCGCTTTGATCTGTTTCAATTAAATAAAGCCCTGGCATTTTGCCAGGCAATGTTCGTACATGGTTAATTTCAATACCTTCACTTTGCCATTGGTCCAGCATGTAATGGCTATAAGGATCATCCCCCAGCGCAGTGATATAACTAATTGATTGCTGCGGTAACTTAGCACGCGCAAAATACACAGCCATATTTAAGGTGTCCCCAGCAAATCCACGCACATATTCATCGCCGCTCACATGCGCCATTTCAACCATACATTCACCAATTGCCGCAACTTTTTGCATATTTCCCCTGAAAGAAAATAAATTTCAAGGTATGATAACACACAACTTAGGAGTCACAATGGACTGGCACATTATAACGCTCATCACTATTTTACTCGCTGCTTTAGCAGTTATTGTATTTATCAAATCACAACGAAAAAATGATCCGGCCTTAACTGCGATGACACTTTTTCGTAATCTTGAGCGTGATCAAAGTGAGCAACGCCAACGCTTTGATGCCCATCAAATTAAAAGCCTTGAAGTGATTCAACGCAGCCTTACCACAGCTTTGCAAGAAGTGCGCGAATCAGTCAACAGCACACTACGACAACATACAGAAAGTTTAACCGCGCGCGTGGATAAATTAACTGAACAAACCAACGAACGGCTCAAAGAAATCAGTGGTCAAGTAGACAAACGTTTGACGGATGGTTTTGAAAAAACAAATGCTACGTTTAACGATGTCATGAAGCGTTTAACTATTATTGATCAAGCGCAAAAAAAAATTACGGAACTTTCCAATAGTGTGGTCAGCTTACAAGAAATTCTCGTCGACAAACGTTCACGCGGCGCGTTTGGCGAAGTACAGTTAAGCGCATTAATAAAAAACATGCTGCCAGAAAATAGTTTTGCACTGCAATATGACTTGAGCAATAAAATGCGCGCTGATTGTATTTTGTTTTTACCTGAACCCACTGGCAATATCGTGATTGATGCCAAATTTCCACTTGAAAACTACCAACGTCTCGCGAACAGCAGTTCAACTGAAAGTGAGGTTAAAAAAGCGCAAACGCAATTTAAGCAAGATCTTAAAAAGCATATCCAAGACATTGCAACAAAATATATTCTGCCCGGCGAGACGTCAGATGGCGCAATGATGTTTATTCCTGCCGAAGCTATCTTTGCTGAAATTCATGCACACCATCCAGACCTGGTTGATTACGCCCATCAATCACGAGTTTGGCTTGCCTCTCCTACTACGATGATGGCTATTTTAACTACTGCCCGCGCCGTGCTAAAAGATGCCGCAACCCGCAAACAAGTGCACATTATCCAGGATCATTTGATCGCGCTGAGCAAAGATTTTGAACGCTTCCAACAGCGCATGAATAAATTAAAAGAACACATTAAACAAGCGCATATTGATACTGAACTCATACACAAGTCATCAGAAAAAATCAGTTCACGTTTTGGAAAAATTGAACGCGTTGAGCTTGGGGAAAGTATAGCTGCTCCGCTTATTGAATCAGATTAACTTTGCTGCTCAGATGAGTGATAATCCGCGCTTACGAATAAACCCATATTCATCCATTCTTGTAATACACCAGCAAGCCAATGCACAGCGTGTTCTGCAGTTTGAAAACGTACAGCGAGACTGTCGCACAGATCAGAAAAATTAAGTTTTGATTTTAACAAGCTCAATAATTCCGCTTCCACATGAGTGAGCTGGCGGTAATGTACTTCATGCTCGTTTCGCCATACTATTACGCTAGCTGCAGCAGCCAAGGCTGATTTTTCGATTACTGCCTCACCTTTACGGGTATTCTCCCAACCCTCCAAGGTATTAAATAAAAATGTCAACGTGTTAAGTGAGGGATGCAAAGTAAATACTAATGTTGGCCAATGTTTTTGTGGTATCGCAGCTAATGCGTCAAGGGTATAAACTAAGCTATCTTTAGCTGTTTGCGCACGCGTAATACTCCATTCTAACGCAGCTAACTCAACATAATAAGGATCCACTCCTATTGTACGCTGTAAAAAATCCGCTAGTGAAGCCCCCACATCATTAATCGAAAAATTGCCTGATGGGTAATGATCCAAATAATCACGCGCCATTCGATCAAAATTGTCTGTCCCCATCAGGTGCAATAAAGCAGGGTAATCGCCGTGTAACGCGGCTAATAAACGTGTGTAATAACCGTTACGATAAACTTCCAGCTGACCTAACACAGGCATATTTTCTGGAACTACCAATTCTTTCTCTACACCCTTATCTGCTTTTAGCACAAAGTCCTGAATCGCTTGCTGTAATTCACGCAATGTTTTCATAACAACTCACTTCTCGCGCTTTATTTAATTCAAGCAACATTTGACTCAACGCCGGGATATTAGCATCCCGCTCAATCAGAGTGGCGGCAGTGTCGAAAAGCTCCGCCGCTTTTGCGTACAAATGCCAAACCTGAGGGCTAATGGCCGTATCGTGGGTATCAATTATATGAGTACCGCAATCCAAGTAGCCGGCTAAATGAAATTGCTTGACGCGGGCGCTGGGCAAATTTGCTAAATAACACTGGGGATCAAATTGGTGATTGTAAGAATTAACATAAATATTATTAATATCAAGCAAAATATAACAATCCGCTTTTTCGGCGATCGCGGCTAAAAAATCCCATTCGGTCATGGTGGATTCTTTATAACGCACATAACTGGAAATATTCTCAATGAGAATACGCTCTCCTAAAAAATCTTGAACATACAAAATGCGCTCAACAACATGTTTTAGCGCTGCTGCATTGTAAGGTAATGGCATAAGATCATGCAGATTAATCCCACCCACACCCGTCCAGCACAGGTGATCTGAAATCCACATGGCCTGAGTTCGTTTTCGCAGTGTTTTAAGTCGTTGTAAATAATCTTGATTAAATGGATCTGTACCACCGATTGAAAGTGAAACACCATGTAACGCCACTGGATACAATTGACAGAGTTGATCTAAGTAATAAAGCGCTGCACCACCATCCACCATAAAATCTTCAGTCATAACTTCAAGCCAATCTATTGCTGGCTTTTGCGTCAATAAGTCTTCGTAGTGACAAGGCCTTAATCCAAGCCCATAACCGGGATGATCGCACTGTGACATAAACAAGATCCTAAATTAAATAAGCCGCTAAGAAGCGGCTTATTTGTATGGCGTTATTAAGCGCGGTTTTCACCGTTATTATTATTGCCGTTTTTATGAGCTGCCGCTGTTCTAGTAGTAGTACGACGAGCTGAATGATGGCTTGTGCCAAGCTTACCTAGCTTTGAACTGTAGCCAGATTGTGAAACAGTAGAAGTAGGCATGGGTTGTGCGTCATGTTGAGCACAGCCACCTAATAAAAATGCACACGCTAAAGCGCAACCTAATAATTTTTTAGTCATTACTCATTCCTTTTTTTGTTGATGTAAAACGACTTTGGCACTAAGCAAAAGTCTTAGTCTACACAGCCAAAATACTAGGGGTATTAAAGTAGAAATGCAATAAGAGCCTGCTTACGATCGTAAACAGTGCTAAACGATTCCTGTTATTTAGGGCAGGATTTTAGCCAATTCACCAACGCTTTAGCAAAAACCTCAGGCATGCTTTCTTGAGCAAAATGCAGTGCGTGCGGTAATTCAGTGAATGTTATATGTTGCAAGTGCTCACGAGCCCAATTTACCGATTCCATCGTGGTGATAAAACCGGGTAGTGCATAAAACATTAACTTTGGCAGTGTTGTTTTTTGCAACCAACAGTTATAAGCAACAATAAGCTGTGTAACTTCCGTTTCAGTTTTACCTAAAGGCAGTTCTTGAATATATTGCCACAACGGCTTGCGATCTTCTTTGGACTTAAACGGCTCTTCATAAGCTTGCATCTCTGCCGCTGTCAAAGTGCGAATTACCCCGCTTGGAAGCAGTTTACGTACTAAATAATTCTGCTCCACAATAGCGTGGTAACTTGCTTTAGGACGATCAAGCAAAGAGGCAAATTGTTGAATAGGTAAAGAAAGCATTTCCCAATCAGTAGTAGCACGCACATGCGCTTCGTAAAATGCCAATGAATTAACAGCTTGCTCATTACGTGAAGCAATATCAAATCCAATTACAGATCCCCAACCGTGCATAACGAGGGTGTAATCAGTCAGCTCAAGTTGCTCGATAAAATTTTCAATATAATGAATATGGTCAAAAACAGTATAAGCAATATCAGGCTTATCCGACTTTCCCATGCCAATCAAATCCGGTGCAATGCAACGTCCTTGAGATTTTACCGTTGGTAAAATGTTCCGCCATAAATAAGAAGAGGTCGGCATGCCATGAAGAAAAATAATGGGCCGCCCTTCTCCGCATTCAAGATAATGTATTCTGGAGCCGTCCACAGCGGCATAGCGCGATGCCAATTCCTTCATCTAGTCATTCCTTCTTTTTAGTGGCGACTATCTTTATCAGAAACCAAATCAAGCAGTTCCCGTATTGCTACAAAGAGTATAGCAAACTCTTTTGAATCCGCTGTTTTCAAGTCAGCTAAAATCCGTTGCCAACGATGCACCTGAGCCTCATGTTGCTTGAGCCAAGCTTTCATTTTACCGGGAATACTGCGTTCGTGCGTTGACTGCAAAATATCCACGGTAAGCGCTCTTTGCACCCAATCTAAATCGCTCTTGTAAGCTGATTTAGCCAACACCGTCCATTTATCATTAACTGGATATTCATTAACCTCATCACGAAACCAAAATAAATTTAATCGGTCAGCTAACATAAAATATATTTTAGCCACGCGAAATACTTCATCACCAGCCATATTAGCCGCTTGAGTGATATTCATCGCGTGATAAAGGGAATTTATGCACGCAATTTTAAGCGCAATCTCAGGTGGCACTTGTTGTGCAATTAATTCATTCATGCGTTGATGAAATGCTTCTTGATCAGCACCTAATAATAATTTTGGCATGCGTTTTTGAATGCCAGAAACATTCACATAAAATTCTTCAATAACTTGCGCAACTCCTGCGCCTTTACGATTCCTTAATAGCCAACGCGTCGCGCGACGAACTAACTTTATTGCATCACGCAAGATGTCATATTGAATGCGAGCTGCCACTTTGTAATCAAGTGAATCAATATCATTATAAAATTGAGCCAAATCAAAAATTTTACGTGCACTAGCATAAGCGCGCACGATTTCAGGAATAGTTGCACCTGTTTCATCTAGCATTTGGTATGCAAAAGTAATACCCATTTCCGCCACTAAGCGATTAGTAAGCTGGGTAGCAATAATTTCATTCGCCACGTAATGTTGGCTCATTGCTTTAGCAAAACGTTTATGTAATAGCGTTGGAAAAGCTTCAAAAATATATTGTCGTAAGTAATCATCTTCGACCAATTCTGAATTTTTAATTATGGATTTCAATACGTTTTTACTGTAAGCAAATAACACTGAAAGTTCTGGTCGAGTTAATCCGACACCATTAGCACGACGTTCATGCAATTCATCCGAGTCAGGCAAATACTCCAAGCGTCGATTTAATTTTCCTTGGCGTGCCAAATCATCCATAAAACTGCGATATAAACTTATATATTTAATGGAAACGGATGAAGCAATGCTAATAGCTAAATTTTGATGGTAGTTATCGACTAAAACCAAACGCCCCACCTCTTTTGTCATACGCAACAATAGTGAGTCACGTTGACGTAATGTAATTCTTCCTGCCGCTACCTCAGGATTAA
>JBGTHB010000108.1:0-3896 GCA_041746415.1 Coxiellaceae bacterium
GTTATTATGGTGGACGATAAAGCAGAAGTGGTGGATGGCGATGAGCTATTGTGCATTTTGGCTTTGGAGCCTAAGCGTAAATACAGCGGTATAGTCGGCACGGTGATGAGTAATTACGGTTTGGAGCAAACGCTGAAACAACATAAAATTGATTTTGTGCGTGCCAAAGTAGGTGACCGCTACGTATTAGAAGAGCTGCTAAATAAAAAATGGCGTTTGGGTGGTGAGTCATCAGGGCATATCGTTAACTTAAAACGTACTACCACGGGTGATGGGATTATTAGTGCGTTACAAGTAGTGGGCGCTATGGTTACTCAACAAAAATCGTTACATGAGTTGAAAAAGCAAATGCAAAAGATGCCGCAAGTGCTTATTAATGTACCAGTAAAAAATCAAATCAGTGACATGACAGATCCAAGAATTTTGGCGGCAATTAAAGCGGCTGAAGCACAATTAAAAGATAAAGGGCGAATTTTATTGCGTGCTTCCGGTACGGAACCTGTGGTGCGGGTCATGGTTGAAGGTGAAAATGCGCAGTTAATACAGCAATTAGCAGAAGGATTGGCGCAGGTCGTTCAGACCGCTATTCATTAGTGCTGCTTAATCAAACGCTTAAATAAACTCACAGTGGTTTTTTGTTACTACATGATTGCAAATTTTGTGCAACTGGTTACACTGATCATTAATGGAACCCCTTTCAAGCACATCACGGATTACGAAGCTGCGTTATCTGTCGTGGTTGGTTTGCTTTTGCGCGGCATTTTTTTATTTTTACCAATATGTATTACGCATCATGCCCAGTGTGATGATGGAACACTTGCGTGGAGTTTATGATTTAAATGCTGCTGCGCTGGGAAATTTATCGGCTTCCTATTATTACACTTATGTGCCGATGCAATTACTGGTTGGTTTATGGGTCGATCGTTTTGCACCGCGTTATTTGCTGGTTTTAGGCTTGTTAAGTTGTTCGCTAGGAGGTTTTTTATTTGCCTGTTCGGATAATGTAACGATAGCGATAGTGGGGCGACTTTTAGTCGGTTTTGGTTCGGCATTTGCGTTTATCGGGGCCTTAAAGTTAGCCAGCATTTGGTTGCCCACCCGCTTCGCTATTGTGACTGGGGTGGTGACCATGTTGGGTATGTTAGGTGGGCTGCTGGGTGACTTGGGACTAACAAAATTGGTTGCGTTGCAAGGATGGCGATTAACTTGTTATAGCTTGGCGTTGGGTGGTGCTGCAGCCGCATTGGTTATTTATTTTATTCTACGTGGCGCTTGTTTTACTTACAGTAACAAAGGCTATGCAAAAGTATTATTACCCAACTTGCGGGACGGTTTACTGGGTTTGTTAGTATTAATCAAGCAGCCACAGTACTGGGTTAGCTGCAGTATTGGTATGTTAATGTATTTACCTATCTCTGGTTTTGCTGAATCATGGGGTATTCAATATTTAATTCAAGTGCAGCACATGCCAACCAGCTTGGCCGCGTTTGCGGTGGCGATGTTATTTTTGGGTTACGCCTTAGGCGCGCCTCTGGTGGGTTGGATTGCCGATTTATATAAGCAACGACAAATTCCAATGACCGTGGGTTGTACTGGCGCTGCTATTATGTTGTCAATCGTATTATTTGTGCCGCAATTAAAAATTCAATTAATTTATTTTTTGATGTTTTTAGTCGGGTTTTTTAGTTCGGCGCAAGTGTTGGTGTTTGCAATCTGTCGTGATATTGCGCCCAAAAAACTCACCGCCACCGCAGTGGCATTTGCCAATATGATTATTATGTTGGCCGGTGCGTCGGTGTGGTTAATGGGTTTTGTGATTAATTTCACTTGGCATGGCTTATCGTTTGACGGTATGCGTTTGTACGGTTCCACAAGTTATCAAATTGCAGCTACGGTTATTCCGTTGGGATTAGTGATGGCGATGTTCTTAACGTTTTATTTGCGTGAGGCTTCGCCGAGTGCCGTGGCGTATCTAACGGAAGAATCACAAGTGGAGCGGTTGTAATTATTCGGCTGTTTTGGGATCGCGCAAATAACGAGACATATACAATGCTTGAGCGATGACAAACACCAAAATCAAACCAAGCGTGCCGAATAATTTAAAATTAACCCAGACGTTGGTGTCGTAGTGATAGACCACATACAGATTCAGACCGCCTAAAAAAACAAAAAACAGTGCCCAGCTTAAATTAATACGCGACCATACTTTTACTGGTAATTCAATTTTGTCTTTGAACATGCGGTGCATTAAAGTGTGTTTGGTAATAAATTGGCTGAATAGTAAGGCTAAGCTGAAGATCCAATAAACAATGGTTGGTTTCCATTTAATAAAAATGGCCTTGTGAAAAATCAATGTCGCGCCACCTAAAATCAAAATAAACAGCATGGTGATAACGTGTAATTTTTCAAAACGGCGATAGCGCAGCCAGTAAGCGCCCACTTGTAATAGTGAAACCACCATGGCAACGGCGGTTGCCACATAAATACCCCATACTTTGTAGGCAATGAAAAAACAAATAATGGGAAAGTAATCGAAAAGAAATTTCATGTCGTTATTGTAGTATGTTTGTTCTAAATTTGAAAGAATAGCGGCATGACACAGCGTATTGAAATTCATGCCCAAAATCCACCAGCGCGAAAAGTTGAACTGGCAGTGTTGTGTTTGCAGCAAGGTAGTGTGGCAATTTTTCCTACTGACTCAGGTTACGCTATCGGTTGTTTGTTGGGGCAAAAATCCGCTGTTGAACGTATTCGTCAATTGCGTCGTTTGCCTAAAGACCATTTGTTTACTATGTTGTGTCGCGATCTTTCGACGATTTCTAACTACGCTAAAATGGATAATCGGCTGTTTCGTTATTTAAAAGCGCATACACCAGGGCCATACACCTTTTTATTACAAGCCACCAAAGAAGTGCCCAAGCGTTTGCTGCATGAGCGGCGACGCACGATTGGTATTCGTTGGCCAGACAACCGGGTGGTGCAAGCGTTGCTGGATGCACTGCATGAACCGTTGATGAGTGTCAGTTTGACAGTAGAGGATTATCCTATTAATGAATACGCAGATGTTCCCGAGGTGATGGCAAAACAGGTGGATGTGATCATTGATTCAGGCTATTTGGTGCCAAACCCAACGACGATAGTCGATCTTCAAAGCGGCGAACCTATTATTATTCGTCAGGGTCAAGGATTTGAGGCGCTTTAAGGTTTCTCTAAGTTGTGTCTGTTATGATGCGGCAAAGAGAGAGACCAAATCATGGCTAATACACGACAAACAAAATTCCCTCGCTTATTTGGCCCGTCGCCTGTGAGCGGCGAGGATTTACAAGCCCTGCATGGGGCCCGTTTGGCGAGTAACTTAGACATGCCGGCTGGGTATGGCTGGGACACTACACTTAACTCGGGTTTAGAAGCGCTAGCAGAAAATTACCCTAAGCTTTTTGTTTTGAATCCTACAGGGATGAACGGTGGAGCGACCTGCCTTAGTGAGGACGATAAAACCACTTTAAAACAGCAATTCTCAGCGGGAAAAGAACATGTTGTGGTGCCGCAAAACACAGGCGGGCATTGGTACGCTGACGTTTATTGCGCGAATGGTAAAAAATATACTTTAGAAACGCCCAAAGATGGTCGGTGTGCAGAGCATACCGTGACACAAGTTAAGGAATTTATTCAGTTGGGTCCTAAGGCTTATTTTGAACGTCGCGCTAAAGTTTATGCCTCGCCGGCAAACCAAGATTTAGAGTCGGCAATAAAAGCCAGTTTGTCTGAACTCAATGAAAAACCATTTGAGTTGTTGTTGGCACAATTGGCGCAATCAGAATTAGATAATTCCCCAAGTGAGACAATTGAAGCGATTAAAGCTCAAGCGGTTCAATGGTTGCAAAATAATGAAGGTT
>JBGTHB010000109.1:0-2523 GCA_041746415.1 Coxiellaceae bacterium
GATGGCGCTAAATAAATTCCTTGGTTCAACATGCCGTTGAAAAAGTCATTAAATTTTTTATTGTCGCTCATTTTTACTTTGGTAAAGGTATCCACCGGTGTTTGGCTGTTGAAATAAAAACCCAATATCCCCGTGGTGTAATTCACTTGAAAAGCGAGGTTATATTGTTTGGCGCGGTTTACTAATCCCAATGCCAAGTGTTGCGTTTTTTGTAATAAAGTTTCATAAAAATTAGGTTGGTTGATTAAATTTAATGTGGCGAGACCCGCACTCATGGCAATAGGATTTCCTGATAGTGTACCGGCTTGATAGACTGGCCCCATGGGAGCGAGACAATCCATGATGTCACGGCGACCACCGAAGGCCCCCACTGGCATGCCACCGCCAATAATTTTACCTAGGGTAGTTAAATCCGCAGCGACATTAAATAAAGCTTGCGCGCCACCTTTTGCGACACGAAAACCCGTAATCACTTCATCAAAAATTAATAATGCTCCGTGTTGATCGCACAGTTGACGTAAGGCAAGTAAGAAATCGTTATGTGGCAATACCACATTCATATTAGCGGCGATGGGTTCAACAATAATGGCGGCAATTTCAGCGGGGTATTGTTGCAACAGTTTAGCAACGGATTCAATATCATTGTATTCAGCGATTAAGGTGTCTTGTGCGCAGCCTGCAGTTACACCCGGCGAGCTAGGATGACCAAACGTCATTGCACCAGAACCCGCTTGTACTAAAAAACTATCGCCATGGCCGTGATAACAGCCAGCAAATTTAATCACTTTGTCGCGTTTAGTGTAAGCACGTGCTAAACGCAACGCACTCATGGTGGCTTCGGTACCCGAACTAACAAAACGTATTTTTTCAATAGTGGGCATGAGTTCACAAATACGTGCAGCAAGTTTCACTTCTGCTTGGCAACAAGCGCCAAAACTCAAACCATTTTGCAGTGCGGTGGTGACGGCCATTTTAATAGAAGGATGATTGTGACCCGCAATCATAGGTCCCCATGAACCTACATAATCAATGTATTGATTACCATCGGCATCGATTATATACGCGCCATGTGCTTTTTCTATGTAGCGCGGGCTACCGCCCACTGCTTGAAAGGCACGCACTGGTGAGTTAACGCCACCAGGAATATACTGTTGCGCCTGACGGTGGAGTTGCAATGAGTGGGCATTGGAACGAATTTTTGTTTCAATAACAGTTGCCATAATTACCTCTCGCCGAAATACCACCAAGGGTTCAAATTATGCCATATAAAAAATACATTTGCTTGATTTGCGGTTTTGTTTATGACGAAGAACTCGGTTGGCCGGAAGACGGCATTGAACCAGGTACGCGCTGGAGTGATGTGCCTTTTGATTGGTTTTGTCCCGACTGCGGCGCGAGCAAGCAAGACTTTCAAATGCTTGAGCTGCAGTGAGACGAATCTTTTGAAATAGGTATTACATTCTATGCCGTTCACTTAGGCTCTAAGGCTGCACTACCGCTAAAATCACGATGGCAATTAAGAGCAACGTAGGAATTTCATTAAACCAGCGAAAAAACCGAGCTGAATATTTATTATTGTTTTGCGCAAAACGACTAACCAATTTGCCGCAATAAAGGTGATAAAGCCACAATAACACCACACCAAACAATTTAGCGCGCAGCCAGCCAAAAGCCATTAAATTCGGCATAAGATAAATTAACCATAAACCAAAAACAGTGGCGAGAATCGCCGCCGGCGTCATGATGTAGTAATACAATTTGCGCTCCATGACCGTGAAGCGTTCAAGAGAGACTCTATCCGACGCACCAGCGTGATAGACAAATAAGCGCGGCAAATAAAATAGACCAGCAAACCACGCCACCACAAAAATAATATGAAAGCTTAAGATCCATTGCATCTGTTGTTCCTTATGAGTGGGCCCATACTTTGTGCTAAATAAATTCACGTTATAGTGACTAATTCTAGCTAAAAATCAAGCTTTCTCATAGTATGAGGCATCTATTTGAACTTCGATAACTCAAACAATGTGTTTGAAGTTAGTTCTTTTCTTTAAATTTATGATCAGTTAAGATGCCGATAAATTTTATGAATAACCTTAGATTGGATAATAAGAACTCAAAAAAAGTCCCTTTTTGGCTTAGTAAGTATTTTATACTGGTTGTTTTTCTTTGTATTGCTGCTTTATATTTTGGAACCGGCGTACTTGGCCATCTTCAGTCTCGTATCACGGGTAATAATTTTGATAGCGATAAATTTACTTTTATTTGGGATCTTAAGTGGTGGCTTTTTGCTGTAGAACATCATATTAATCCTTTTTTTGATAAAACAGTTTGGGGTGCTGCTGGGATTAACCTTGCACGCACAACACCGATACCTCTACTCTCTTTTATTACTTGGCCCATTACCTATTTTTACGGTGCCGTCACGAGTTACAATATTTTGGATATTTTTCTTCCTGGTGTCTCGGCTTGGGCAATGTATTTATTTTGTTGTTATATAACTGAAAATAATTATGCTTCCAT
>JBGTHB010000110.1:0-5285 GCA_041746415.1 Coxiellaceae bacterium
GAGCGCTTCGTTACGCCCGCGTGCGGCACGAATAAAAATATCCATTTGATCACGCACCGACTGTTGACCGATATAATCCACCAAGCGTTTGGGACGAATGGAATTTTCAAATTTTTTTTCATCGGGTTCGGTGTGCGCATCAACTAAACGTTCATTATCCATTTACAGTTCCTTTATTCATGCTTTTTAATGCTGCTCGAATCAGTTGCTCGGTTTTTAAATCCGCAGCGTAAATACGGTCAATGGCTTGTTTGGCTTCGGTATTTTTATAACCTAGAGCGATAAGTGCATCAATGGCATCTTCTATTTTTTGGTTTTGTGGCAAAGTAGATTCACTACTTAGCGCGCTGTGTTGCGGGCGATGCCATTTATTGAGTGCATCGCGCATTTCAATAAGTAAGCGTTCTGCGGTTTTTTTGCCAATGCCAGGAATATTGGTTAAGCGCACAATATCCCGCTGATCAATACATAAAACAAATTGCAGCGAGTCAATACTGGATAAAATTGTTAACGCCAGTTTGGGGCCAACGCCATTTACTTTAATTAAACACCGGAACAAATCACGATCACTTTTTTTAAAAAAACCAAACAAGGTGTGTGCGTCTTCGCGAACCGCAAAATGGGTATGCAAAGTAATGGATTGGTTTATGTCGGGCAAATGATAAAACGTCGTCATGGGGGCGGCGATTTCATAGCCCACACCATGCACATCTAAAATTAAAAGGGGTGGTTGTTTTTCAATAAGTGTTCCATTGATTAAGCCGATCATAGTGGACCCCTATTTTTTGTAAGGCGGTTTTAAATTTTTAAACATTGGGAAATGTTTGGTATTAAGTGTTGCTATTTTTGCTGCAAGCGTTTGTGCCGTAGCGGCTATGATAGCATCAACTAGGCCGGTGCCATGAGATTTTCGATAGTCTCTTCTTAAAAGACCACCCATTTCCGCAATTTTCTCATCAACGGCGACTATGTGAAAAATAGTAATAAATTTGTTAAGTATATCTCGTTCTTTGCCTTCTCTGACACCTGCATAAAGTTCACATACGGTAATAGAAGAAATACAGCAATGCTGAGTGTGGAGTGATTTTTCTAAAAATTTTTGCGCTTTAGACGAACCTCTTAGAAAATCAATTAAAACGTCGCTGTCGATCAAAAGATTTTTATTCATCGTCAAAATCTCTGTCTGCTTCGTGGCGTAAAGCGGTGAAGTCAGGGAGATCGGTTCTTTTAGCCCATAGGCCATTTGCTGCTTTTAATGCGTCCTGTTTATTGCCACTCGTTTGTTTTTTACTTTCGATAAATTGATCAATGGCTTCTCGGATCAGAACGCTTTGAGGTACCGCTTCCTCACGTGAAATAGCGGACAGTGCTTTTTTTTCTGCAGCGGTTAAGTAAATCTGAGTGCGGATCATAATTGTGCCTCAACTGAGTTATACATTACCATTATACATCACCAGGGTGGGTTCAGCAAGATGGTATTCTGTCACGCCACTGCTGAGTGTGCACATGACATAACGCAATGGCGAGGGCATCAGCCGCATCTTGTGCGGGAAATTCCGGCAATTTTAGCAAGCTGCGAATCATTAATTGCATTTGTTGTTTGGTCGCCGCACCATAACCCACAATGGCTGATTTAACTTGACGTGCACTGTATTCAAAAACCGGTAACGCAAAACCGCCAGCGGCAGCCAAAATAGCGCCGCGTGCTTGGCCTAATTTAAGTGCGGATTGATGATTCACCATCGTGAAAATTTGTTCGATAGCAAATTCATCTGGATTAAACGTTTCAATTAACTGTTGCAGATTTTGTTGAATAAAAAATAAGCGGGCACTGATATCCGTTTGTTTGCATTGAATCGTGCCGTATTTTAAACAGTGTGATGTTGAGCCGTTTTGTTCGATGACACCAAAGCCAGTTATGCGCGAGCCAGGATCGATGCCTAAAATGATTTTCCCTTTCATTTCATCATTGTAGCAAATGGTTGGCTTAAATAGATTAGCAACAGTGACTTTACTGTGGCTTTATAATACTATTTTGCACATGTTGAAGCGCTGTTTCAGTTATTGCATGGCTTTTTTGCTAACCATTGGTGTGGCTTGTGGCTGCACCACGTTTCAATTTTCAAACGGTAGTGATTATTTGGTTGCCAGTAATTTTGATTGGGCCGATGCACGTATTATTCCCGTGTACACAGCGGCAGGTGGCGAGCGTCATGCGGCGGCGACGGATTTTAAAGGTAAATTGGCAAGCTGGCCAATTCGTTATTCAAGTTTAACTTTTGATATGGCGCAACCCAAGCACCCAGCCGTAGCGAATCAAACTGCCGTGGCAGCAGGAATGAATAATCAAGGCTTGCAAGCGGCGGTGTTGTGGTTAGATGCCACCCAATATCCTGCGGTAGCCACCAAACCGATTGTGCCAAGTGCAATGTGGGTAGCGTATTTATTGGATCAAGCAAAAGATGTGCCGCAAGCGATTGCACTAAGTAAAACCGTGACTATCGAGGCCACGAATTACAATGGCACTAAATCGAAACTGCATATTATTTTAAATGATGCTGCGGGCCATACGGCGATATTGGAACTATTGCACGGCCAGTTAGTTGTGATCAGTGGTAAAAAGTTGGCGCGGCCATTAATTACCAATACTACTTATACGCAATGCGATGCGGCTTATACCAAAGCAAAACAAGATGCCATACTGTTACCTGGCTACCATTCATTGGCGCGATATGAACGTGCTGCATATTTATTAGATAATAATCCGCCTCATTCAACTAATGACGCCTTTGCTATTTTAAATGCGGTGAAAGAACCGGCATCAGCACAAAGCCCCACGCGTTGGGAAGTGGTTTACAATCTGAATAAAAAAACCATTACTTTTTCGCGTGATTTTACGCATTATCAAGTTTACAAAGTTAATTAGAATTTCATATCTTTTAGTTGCTGCCGTGGAAATCTACGTGAATGCGTAAATGTGAAAAATGAAATGTGATTATTATTTTGTTGGGCTGCGCTATCGCTTAACTCAACCTACAAAAAAACATCCATGTGTAGGTTGGGTGCCCCAAAGGATATGAGTAACTTGGATTTTTTAGCACAGCGTAATTGGTTACAAAAGGGAAGCTGATCATCCTTGCTTTTTCCAAAAAAAATCACAATTGGTTGAATAAGCTTCCCTCAAAATTTTTCTAGTGTTGATAACTAATAGCCAACTCTTGAGAAGTGGAATTGGCATGTTGTAACAATGTTAAATGTTCAGCGCTAGCTCTTCTTTGCCTGTATAAGTTTATTGCGCATAGGATTAGTGAGGAAATTCCAGTATAGAGTGTCAATGCAACAGCATTGATAAGTGCTATGGCGGGAGAGGTAAGTAAAATTAGTGTATTGCTTTTTACCCAAAATGGTCCGAATGACAAACTTGAAGCTTCTGTTTTACAAGGAAGTGAATTTGAGTGTTTGCAAGCACGATAACCTTCTACCAGTTGTGTATCGTTTATAATTTCACTCGTCCAGAAAATTGCTAAAGCGGAAGTACAGAAAATAACTAGTATCGGACATACAATTTTGGCACAGCTGTAGCCTATGTCACGATCGGTAGAAGCTCTATGGGATTGATCATATGAATTCTCTATTCGACGCTCTAAGTAATCATCAATCTTGACGCCATTGGCGATAACGAAAGCAGCTGAAAAAAATGTGCCAATAGCGATAACAAAATCCATGGGGTTGGGATAATTAGCAGCTCCGCCCGGCTTGACTTCTTCTGTCTCATCTAGAGTTAAACTTTGATTATGGTTGGCTAGATCGATGCCAAGGTTGCGATAGTGACTATAAAAACGATCTCGAAAGTCGTTATAAAAATAAGCATATATCGCAATGGTTGCCAGCGTGCCGACACTGGTTAATATAAAATTCATCAAAAAAATGTCTTTTCTCATCGCTTGTATCTCCAGTAACTATTCTTTCACCATGTCGGCCTGGATAGTGTGGAGTCTTGACCAAGTCATCATTAAACGACAATGTCAGCATTGGAATACACGTCCTGCACATCATCTAAATCTTCCAGCATATCCACTAGCTTTATCATTTTTTCGGCTGTTTCTTCATCGCTAATTTCAACTTCAGTACTGGCTTGCATAGTAATTTCAGCATTTGCTGATTTTAACCCATCGCTGCTTAAAGCATCGCGTACGGTTTCAAACATATCGATGGCAGTAATCACATCCAGCGAACCATCATCATAAGTTTTAACGTCTTGTGCCCCTGCTTCAATCGCGGCTTCCATAATTTTTTCTTCATTTTCGCCTGGTGCAAACGTAATCATACCCACTTTTGTAAACAGATAAGCAACTGAACCATCGGTACCTAAGTTGCCGCCGCACTTAGTAAAAGCATGACGTATTTCAGCAACAGTGCGATTTTTATTATCGGTTAGGCATTCCACCATCACTGCCACCCCATGAGGTCCGTAACCTTCGTAACGCACTTCCATCAAATTGGCATCGTCTTCACCGCCCGCGCCACGTTTAATAGCGCGCTGAATAGTGTCTTTGGTCATATTGTTGGAAAGTGCTTTATCAACCGCCGCTCGCAAGCGTGGGTTGGAATTAATATCACCACCGCTTAATTTAGCCGCAACGGTAATTTCGCGGATGAGTTTTGTGAAAATTTTACCGCGTTTGGCGTCTTGTTTGGCTTTTTGGTGTTTGATGTTCGCCCATTTTGAATGACCTGCCATATTGTTTTTCTCCGTACCTCAGCGGTTACACTTTTGCTTTTGGATCCGTTTTAACTTTAATGCGCAACTCGTTTAATTGCTTTTCTTCAATAATAGAAGGCGCGTTTGTTAAAGGGCAAGCCGCGGATTGCGTTTTAGGGAAAGCAATCACTTCGCGAATGGAATCCGCCTTAGTCATCAGCATAGCGATGCGATCTATACCAAATGCAATACCAGCAAGCGGAGGGAAGCCGTATTTCATTGCTGTAAGCAGATGGCCAAAATCCGCTTGCGCACGTTCTTTGTTAATACGCAAAATGTCGAGAGCGGCAAATTGCAAATCCAAATCGTGGATACGCACCGAACCGCCACCAATTTCAAAACCGTTTAACGCCATATCATAAGCGCGAGATAAACTCGCACCCGGGTTCGCTTTGAGTTTTTCAATATCAGTTTGCTGGGGGCTAGTGAAAGGATGATGTAATGCTTGCCAGTTGCCTGTGTCATCTTTTTCATACATGGGGAAATCCGTAATCCACGCCGGCGCCCAATCGCAACTATATAA
>JBGTHB010000111.1:0-6789 GCA_041746415.1 Coxiellaceae bacterium
GTATTATCTTTTATAAATCGAGCATAGCGTTTTAACGTCACCACGGAATCAGCATGACCCATTTGCTTGGAAATCCAAGCAATATTCTCACCAAATGAAAGCATCATTGAGGCGTAAGTATGACGTGTTTGATATGGATTGCGGTATCTTACACCCACTTTTTTCAATAATGGCATCCAAGCCGTTCGGCGTAGTTGTTGCGATGTTTCCCAAGCGAGGTTGGTTCGCGGATTATGAAACACATGCACGCCTTCCAAAAAAGTATGTGGTTTTTGTCGCTGCAAAGCTTCTATAGCTAATGGGAGCAACGTCACTTCCCGAAAACCGGTTTCAGTTTTAGGATCTTTTTTCTCTTTTTCGACAATAGTTTCTTTGACATGAAACGTACTGTGTATCCAATCAATGTCTGTCCAACGCAGCCCCATTAATTCTGAGGGTCTTAATCCCGTAAAAAAAGCAAATTGATACAGATTTTTTATTTGGCCTTCGGCGCGATCCAAAATAGCATTAATCTCATCGCGATCAAACGGATCAATTACAAAATCACTTTTCTTTTGATGCTTTTTCAGCAGTGACGGCAGATCAACCTGGTTAAGCGGATTGACCTGAATGTATTTATCTTGCAAAGCTTCAATAATAATCGCTCGCAAACACGTCATAACATTGGTAATGGTTTTTCGTTTACAGGTTAATGACTCCAACCATTCTCGAATGGTTGTTGAAGTTAAATCTTGAATAGCAATATTACCAAACACAGGATAAAGATGAGATCGACAGTAGCGCTTATAACGAATCAATGTACTCGTCTCCACTTTACCTTCCATTTTTTCCAAATAGCCATCTAATAGCTTTTTAATTTCTATGCGCGTTGACACGTGACCAAACCGTCTGGCATTTTTTGAATTTGGGAAAAAGTCAGCGTAGTTAAATGTGTTTCGTGTAATGGCATTAATGATTTCGGCACGAACACGAGCCGCGTATTTTACATTGGAAGGCGTTGCCTCCAGCTTCAAAGTTTCTCGACAACAGACGTTACGATAATAAAATTGAATCATCAGGGTCGCGCTACCAGAAGACCACTTACGCACTTTTACACCCGCCGGGTATTGAGCTGATGCACTTTGTTTTCCACCCATTTTTCAACCTCCATTAAATTTATCCAAAGCTTGCCATCAGGGGCAATCCGACAATGTAGGTTATCCATCCAAACACCTTTGTGCCGTCTAGCGTGAACGGCGTATGCCGTATCACCTGATAGTTCGCAATATTTGTTCAATTTGACCCAGTTCATGAGCCCTCCTACTCATAACTCTCCTCAGCCGAAACATCCACTCTTAATTGCTCTAATACTCAGAAGTGGTAATACTCTGATCATTAAATGCTGGGCTTTCGGAGAATCGTGTTTAGTTAAGTTAGTACATTGCTTGGAGTGAGCCTGAGTTGCTCCAAGGTCAAGCCTAAATCAGAACGAGACGAATTCATCTTCGCCGCTTTAAGGTAATAAAGTCGCTCCTGTACGGAAGTGTTTTCCAATGACGTTTGTTTGTTGCGTTGTGACGAGGTATACCGAGCCAAATTCCGTGTGTAAATTTTCAGCTCTCCTTGCTTTGCTAGCAAATCACATATAGCTTGATGCGAAACAATGCTATCGCTGCTGTAACTTAACAATAAATTTTTATAGCGAGCATTGGTGACAATTTTTTTTAGTGAATCAAATGCGTGGCTCTTTTGATTAAAAGCCGACTTCAAGCCTGTAGCATCTCGCATTCCTATCACACCCGAAACAGGTGAATAATCCCAACGAGCAATGGTTTCCAGCAAATGATAAGCTGAAACGTATTGTGTTCGTGTATAAGGCGGGTCGAGATACAACACATCCACTTCGGGCAAGTCATCAATAAGGTCTAAACTATCCTCACAATGAATTTGGTATTGACCACTTCCTTGTGTAATAACCGGTAACTGAAGGCAAATCGATTTTAAAGCATTTTTTTCAAAATGTTTTAAAAATCCATTTTGTTTGCCTGTTGTATTCGCGCATTTGGAAACGGAATCAAGCAACGCATACAGCAAAACGTAAAATTCATTTTCTGTAACCAAATCAAGCTGCCGCCATGCTTCGATAAGTTCACGGATCGCATCAATTTTCTGCGCATTCTCATCCGTAAAATACATTCGCTTAATCGGTTGAGAAGCCGTGCCCGATGGTGAAAAATGATGATAAATATACCCTTCTATCCCAGCCATGTTATTTAAGTAATTAATCACAGCTTGGGCATAATTTCTTTCCGCAAACTTGGTTAATTTCAATTCATTCGCTAACACCGCAAAAGAAGGCATGTTACTTATCTTTATTTTTACGTACTGCTGCACATAAGAGCAATAAAGCAAATCATTTGAAATAATATCAAAGCCTTGTTTCTTAAAATAGTTAGCTACAGTAGCAGTTCCTGAAAATAAATCACAAAAAGTACGGCCTGTGACATTATTTTTTATAATCGCTTCATGAATAAACGGCAATAGCCTACGTTTGTTACCAATGTAACGCATATAAACCTCAATAAATACAAATGAAAAAACACCGCATAAAGCGGCTAGTTGTCAGAGAGGATAACCAGAAGAAAAATTAGCTACTCAATTTTCTCAATAACTCTGGCAAGCGTGTTTGAACTTGCTCTAATGACCCAATGCACTTTAGACCACGGCGCGGACGGTCTTCAAAATAAGAGTAGGATTCATACGTTTGAAGCTCCCCTAAAACATGTTCCGGGTGCTCAATAAAATAGCCGTTAAGATAAAATTGTTCACCGTTTTCTTGCTTATGCAGTTTACTTTCAACCCAGTCAGTGTTGGGATTTTTAACACGGCGAAAAATCACCACATCAACGGTGATTTTCGCGTCTTCAAATAAATTAGACGGAAAACGATAGGCAGTAACAAGCTCAGCTACTTCGGCAATTTTGTGTCGCAAATGGCGCTTTGGATTATCCAAAACATAACTGGGTACGATCATAGCTAAGAGACCATTTTCGTTGAGTAAACGAGCACTTTTCGCCACGAAATAGTGATGAATCATTTCATCTTTTAAGTCTGGATGCTCTTTATCAAACACACTAAATGGCGCAAAAGGCGGATTGCCGATCACAAGGTCAAAGCCTCTTTCTTGGAAATACTGAAAGCTTCGGCTTAACACGCGTATATCCGGATAAAGTGTTTTTGCTATATTCGCGCTTAAGGGTTCCAACTCAACACCCGTAATGTCACTGTTTCGGCGCAGACTTCGTGGCATTCGCGCAAAAAAGGCACCATGCCCACAGGCGGCTTCCAGTATTTTTCCACCTGTAAAATTCAGTTTTTCTAAAACCTGGTAAATAAAATCGGCTAATAAGTTGGGGGTAAAGTATCCGGTGCTGGTACTTTTAACTAACGCTTCAATTTCGCTAGGCGTTAAAAACTCAGCTAACTCTTTTTGCACACTCTCGTCTTTTAATGCTTGGCGTAAGCCGCCGAAACCCGTATAGGTTTTTATCGAATCCAGGTTACCCTCTTTAAACGCTTTCAAGAGTTCAATGTTACGCTGAGCACGCCTGTTCCGTTGTTCCGTTTTGTTGTATTCCTGATCGTCGTGGCGTTTTTGTTCAGGATAAGATGAGTTGGATGACATGTTAGTCTCCTGTGGTTGATTGAAAAAATAAAAAAAAGACAAAAGAAAAACGCCTTAAGCAAGACGAGATTTGGCTAAAATGGCTAAACTACCCAGCATCAAAACTGCCGCTATTGCGGTGGGAAAATGAGGATTTACGTAATTCATAAACGCACTCAAAATACCTGTGGTCGCCCATGAGGCGGCAAACACAGAACCGGTTACACCCATCATTAATCCTTGGTGTTGTTCATCGGCTGATTCGCTAAACAAGGTCACAATCGCGTTGTAACTTAAAGCAGCAAACATTGCTGCGGGTGCAACACAAATCCATTGCGCGATTTCTTGATGAAAGAAAAAGGATGCGCTAACGCTCATACCCGATAAGGCTAAACCTAACGTGGCAATTTGTTTGTTCGTCATAAACTTAACAAGAATACGTGTCAAAATTCCGAGTGCAATCGAAAAGGAAACACCCATAAAGCTAACAAACAAACCCATTTCTAATGGGCCATAGCCAAATTGCTTTGTCATGTATAAAGGTAGATTTTGAAAATTAGCACTCCAGCCCAACATAAACAGAAAAAAGACAACCGAGAGTGTGCGAATTTTTGTGTTTTGAAACGCATGTAAAAACATCGAAAAGCCTTTAAACACATTCACCCAATTTTGATGCTTAGGGTGAAACGTTTCATGAAAGGCTTTATTCAACCAAGCAGCATTCATTAGCGCTAAAATCATTGCTGCAAAAAATGGCATGATGTAGTTAAGCGAATCCGGTAAGTGGAGATTGGATAACGAACCGCCAATTAACGGCCCGAATGTTACGCCTAATGCGATAGCCAAAATAATAAAACTCATCATCACGGTACGCTGTTTACCGGTTGTAATATCGGCAATGGTTGCTTGAGCAATCGCATTACTGCCTGCCATTAAGCCACAGAAAAATCGCCCCAGTTGCAATACAGCCAGACTGGTCATAGCCATACCCACACCTGAAATGACGTAACCCACAGCCATACCCAGTAAACAAATCAACAGTATTTTTTTACGGCCAAAGCGATCGGATAAATCACCTAATATAGGCGCACCAAAAAACATACCCAATGGATACAAAGAAAGTGTTAAACCAAAGGCAATGTTGCGAACTAAAATTGATGTGTGGGATGAAAACAACGGACTGTGTTCTCCTAACATTAATGTAGTAATAACCGGTAACACTAGGGCCATACCCATCGCGTCGATAATAATCACAAAAAATAGCGGTATAACCACGGACAGATTGCGTGATGACATATTCACCTCAAAAATAAAAAAATGAAAAATATAAAGAAGCGGCGCTGTGCCAGTAATTTAGCGATTGACTAAACCACGGGCACAGCGCCGCACATGAATGAATTAAAAATAGAAAAGCCCTTATCAAAGGCAAAGGGCTTTTCATTAAATTTTAAAGCTGCCGTATTAATTCAGCATACGGTTCTTTAAATACAGATAGATCACGTTCAATGGACAGGCCAAGCTGACCTCTTATTTTTTTAAGCTCAGAGACACGGAAATAACCGGTCTCCTGCACTAACCCATGAACCATGCCATAAAAATCAAAATCATCTTGAACATTACCGGTTTCATCTCTAACAGGCTCACCTTCAAAAACAAACCACGTCCAATTGGCATCGGGCGTAAAAAATTTACAAATAACCAGTTTGTCATTTAAAGATATGTCGTTAGTTGAATAAAACTTCGGCAACGCTTGAATGATTTTTTTCGTTAATAATTTCACAGTTTTCTCCTTTCGTTTTTAAATACCAAAGGAGCAACCCTCTAAGGAATTGCTCCCTTAGTGGGTTGAATGGAATGGCACTAACGTTACAACGCTGCGTGTTCAGCAAAGCTGTAGACTTCATTACCACCCAAAATTAAATGATCCAATATTTCAATGTTTAGTACATCAAAAGTGGATCGTAGTTTTTCAGTCAACTGAATATCAGCATCACTCGGATCACTTTGTCCTGACGGATGATTGTGAACCAAGATAATGGCGGCGGCATTTAATTCAAATGCACGCTTCGCAATTTCGCGCGGATAGACAGTTGTGTAATTGATCGTGCCACGAAATAATTTTTCAAAGCGGATCAATTTATGTTGCACATCTAAAAACAACACACAAAACACTTCCGATTTTTCATCTGCTAGCGTGAGTGACACTAATTGCTTAGCGAAACCTCGGCTATTGACCGTAATCGGTCGAGTTTGTAGTTGCTGCTCTAGTATTGATTTGGCTGCATTGACAATATCATCAGCCGATATTTTTTCTTTCACCACAAACATTCGTGCATCGCACGCTATAAATGCGGATGGAAGATGGCTAAAAACTTCGTTTTTGCAGTTTACTTTATGTTTTACGTCCATGTTGTATCCTCCTTTGTTTTTTAATACCAAAGGAGCACCCTCAAGGGATAACTTCCTTGGTGGGTTTATTTTTAAAAAGCAAGCGGGCGCAATATTACGCCCGCTTTCGTTTAATCGCCCATTCAGTAAGACCATGCTGAAAGCACTGTCATGACAACATCAATTCAGTGGATTTCTATCTGCTCAAGATTGAATAGGGTTTTAAAATGAAAACTTTTTGGCAGACTTCCAGGGACGGAATACCGGCGGCAGGAATGCCGACTCCAAAAAGTTCAGTAATTAATTACCGTTGAAAAACCAACGGCATCAGTAGTTAAAACTAATCAGTAGGTAGTATCAGACAGTAGGTAATCAACTTAAGTCGTTAATTAATCCATCTCATACCATCACTCTGTGTCTGTTTCTTTTACTGACGATATTTTTAAAAATCGCTTAATTAGCGGCAAGGCAACAAACATCACAAGCAGTTTGATTTGTTGATTGATGGGATGACCCTTCAACACAATAATTAATCGCTCTGCTTGATTTTTAATTTGCTCAGCTTGTCTAACTCGCTCAAGCTCTTTTCGATGTCTTGCTTCATGACGTTTTTTTTCAACAAAACAGTCATATAAAAGGCAAAGTTGTGTGGACTTTAATACAATACTGTCCTCACGAATTTCACCATTAATATCACGAGTTAAAAAAAATTTATCATTGAATACAACATCGACTTTTATTGTTTTTGACACAATATT
>JBGTHB010000112.1:0-10784 GCA_041746415.1 Coxiellaceae bacterium
AACAATCATGCCCGCGTCCGTGTGCTTGGCTAACTTTATATAAATATTTTCCAGTTGATTTTGCAACATCGGCTCAGCTTGCGCCGATGCCAAAAAAAATAGCAACAGCGCCACAATCCATTGTTTCATTTTGCTTTTTCCTCGTGTCTTTGCCGATTCGTAATAACGATAATGAAAAGCGCTACCATCACAAATACCGGTATCATCACCAATAATAAGTAAGCTTGAATCAGCACCATCCCTGCTGCCATCAAACCTAACGTAACACCAATCACCACAAAAATAACATCCGTATAAAGTCCCGCAAGATAAAGCGTTAATGACAATAACATCAACGCAAACAAACCCGCTTCCGTTTGACTGACCGTACCCCGATCGACCAACAACGCCAATAAATACATGACTGTCATTAAACCCAACCAATGCCAGATTTGTCGAATCACACCACTTTTGTAACTAACGTGCTTTTTAAGCGCAATAACCAAGCCCACGCATAAAAATGCGTCCAGCACTGCCATGATCCAGCAGAAGATCCAATAGATGGAAGCGTGTATTTGCAAAATGACTAGGCTGATTAATGCCAAACCTAACATAACCAAGCCAATAGCAAGACGTGCCTTCCATGGATTTTTTGATTCGTCTTCCATTCAAATACGGTATTAGAACGCTGCAGTGCTGTCAATGTGATTGTGCGAACTCTCCGGCTTAGAGATTGCAATCAAATCAGCCACCGCAAAAGATGATAATAAAAAATAGCGAACAGCGCACCAGCAGGCAGGGTAATTATCCACGACATAAAAATGTTCCGCACTACCGCTAAGTTAAGTGCGGCAATACCACGTGCGTAACCCACACCTAAAATTGCACCCACCAAAGTTTGAGTTGTTGAAATCGGCAACCCTAAACCAGATGCCACGACCACCGTTGCTGCTGTTGCCAGCTCTGCGGCAAAGCCGCGTGAAGGTGTCAGCTCTGTAATATGACTGCCCACTGTGGCAATCACACGGTATCCAAACGTAACCAGCCCTAATACAATTCCCAGCGCTCCCACCAACAAAATCCAAAACGGAATAGGCGCCGTCTCAATAATTTGGCTCGCGCCTTGTTGTACTATTGCCACAACTGCCGCTACCGGACCAATGGCATTGGCCACATCATTTGAACCATGCGCAAAAGCCATGGCGCACGCAGTGAATATCATTAAAATGGCAAACATTTTTTCTAACTGACGATAATTGGTGGCAGTGTGCGTTTTAGGTACTTTAAAGCGGCGCAACAAAAACCAGCTTAATACCATCATCACCAAACTCAACCCAATTGCAATCATCGCTCCCGTAAAATTTGTGATGTGTAAATGCAAATGTTGCAAGCCTTTTAATAACGTCACCAAACTCAACACCAACGTCATCAAAAAAATATAACAAGGCACATAACGTTGTGCCATCTTAATAGGACAAGCGCTATTAAAAATAAGCCACTGCACACTTTTAAAAAGCAAATACGCTAACGCGCCTGCGATCAATGGCGTCACGATCCAGCTCAATACGATATTAATAACTTGCCGCCAATGTATGGCATGTACACCAAATTCAATTAACGCAAAACCGATTACTGCACCAACAATGGTGTGCGTAGTTGAAACCGGCCAACCAAAATAAGTGGCCACCAACAACCATGTGCCAGCGGCCAATAAAGCCGCTAACATGCCATAAATTAATAATGTGGGGTCGTGCGCAAACAAATGAACATCAATAATTTTGCTGCGAATCGTACTGGTAACTTGGCCCCCCGCCAGCAATGCACCTAATGCTTCAAAAATGGCAGCAACGATAATGGCTTTGGTGAGCGTTAATGCTTTTGAACCCACAGATGTACCCATGGCGTTCGCCACGTCATTGGCACCCACACCCCAGGCCATGAAAAAGCCAAATACCACAGCCAAGGTTATGAATAACGTTGCGTGTAACATATGTGCTACGATAAATGGATCATGACTATTTCACAAGCCGATTTACCGCTTAATGCCGACGGCAGCGTTTATCATCTGCATTTATTACCCGATGAAATTGCTGATACTATTATTTTTGTCGGCGATCCCAACCGCGCAAAAATAATTTCTCACTATTTCAACACCATTGAGGTCCACAAATCACACCGCGAACTTGTTACTTACACCGGCTATATTGGCAGCAAGCGGTTAAGCGTAATTGGTACGGGTATGAGCAGTGGCAATATTGATATTGTGATCAATGAGCTGGATGCGTTGGTGAATGTGGATCTAAAAAAACGTGAAATCAAACCCAAGCACACTACGCTTAATATTATTCGCTTAGGCACAGGTGGCGGCTTGCAAGCGCAACTGGGCGTAAACAAATTAGTGATATCTAATTATGCAGTTGGCTTTGATGGTTTAATGAATTTTTATCATTGCCCCACTGAAACTGACGAAGATCAAATTAAGCAACACGCGCAACAGCATTTCAAACAATTCAAGATAGCCAACAGTATTTATGCCAATAGCGCGACGCCAAAATTATTACAGCACTTTGCCACGCTCGGCGTTGTTGGCATTACGCTTTCCACAGCGGGGTTTTTTGGGCCGCAAGCACGACTGGTACGCGCGCCGTTGGTGCACCCTGACTTTCTCACCGCTGCCACACAGTTTGAATTCAACACTATAAAAGCAGCTAACTTTGAAATGGAAACTGCGGCTATTTATGGGCTCTGTCATTTGCTGGGACACAATTGTTGCTCTATTAATGCCATCATCGCTAATCGCATCACCAACCAATTTAATCAAAATTACAATAAATTCGTCATTGATATGATCGAAGCCGCAGTGGAAAAAATGCTAACGCTCTAGCTTGTGAGTTGAAATTGGCAATTACGTCCAATCGCCAAACTAGGTCTCATTCTTGATAATTTTCAGATCATCTTTATTGGTAGTTACTTAATTAAACAAACCCGACCGGAATAGCATTAATATTTTTCTTCATTGGCAAAAGCTGTTCACACAAACAAACAACTCCGCCATCTTTAATTTTTTCACCAAAGCGATCAAGCAAAGTAAAATTTTTATAACTATCTTTACTTGGAGAGGCCGTTTTTTTTATTTCGATTGGAAAAATTTCTTGATCTTGAAAAATAAGCAAATCAATTTCTTTTTTATCCTTATCGCGATAATAAAAGAGCGGCGCCTCTTTACCATTATGCCAATAAGATTTAATGATTTCGCTTACGACAAAAGTTTCAAAAATAGCGCCAGACATAGCGCCACTTTCTAGTGTTTTTGAATTAGACCAGTTAGTAAGATAGCAACACAAACCTGTATCGAGAAAATAAAGTTTCGGCGTTTTGCTCAGCCGTTTTGAAAGATTCGTATGATACGGCTCTAGCAAATAAATAATGTTTGATGCTTTTAAAATTGACAACCAATTTTTTGCCGTATTAGGGCTCACGTCCACATCGCGCGCTAAATCAGAAAAATTAAGTAGCTGCCCTGTCCTAGCAGCCACCGCGCGCAAAAATTTTAAAAACGTCATTTCATCACCGACTTTAGCGAGGTCTCTAACATCGCGCTGCAAATACGTTTGTACATAAGAGCGATAAAACAGATCTCTATCTAACTTTGGATTTGAAAGCATCGCCGGAAACGAACCACGCCAGATATGCTCGTATGTTTTAATTAATCCCATTTTCATTCGATCGGCTTGTTTTTTTTGAAGCTGTTCCTGCAAAGGCAAAAACGGCAAATCAACACGAGGCTTTGCTTGCTGTTCTGCTAGCGACAAACCCAACAAATTTGTCACAGCGACACGTCCTGCAAGTGATTCTGACACCCCTTTCATAAGATGAAATTGTTGCGAACCTGTAAGCCAATACTGGCCAGGTTGTTTATCACGATCAATGCGCATTTTGATATGTGGCAACAATTCTGGGGCATATTGAATTTCATCAATCAAAACCGGGGGTTCAAATCTTTCACAAAATAAAGCTGGATCAGTCTTAGCTAAATGAACCAGCAATGGATCATCAAGCGTGACATAGGATCGAGTCGACTTCGACAGATGTTGCAACAGCGTAGACTTACCAACCTGACGCGGGCCAACAACCAATAGAGCTGGCATTTGCTTGCTAACCTGTTGAATAATTGGCTCAAGGGTTCTATGTATGTATGCCATTTATCGTCCAATCTGCATTTGTACTGCATTATAGACGATGCACCCACTCCACTTCAAGTTGCGAAAGTAACTCGCGCTTTGCGCGTAACAGGAAGAAAACGCTTAACCATAACGTCGAATCAAATACGCATTCAATAAAATCATTGCCACCAAACCCGCCATAACACCGACAAATGGCCACAACGTTACCAAAGAAATATTCGTCCACACCAAAAACATCAGCGACGCAAAAATAAAAGGCAGCACCGGCAACAATGCCGCCACTGGCCCCGCATTATGTCTAAAGTGATGCAGCACGGAAGCGTTTACTGCGGGCTGGGCTAAACCCGCTGCCATCGCCCACAAAATTAAAGGGCACAACAACGCAATCACTGATGAGTGATAAAACAACGCAAATAAAATTGCACAGGGTAAAGCTAAACATCCCACAGCATAAGAAATTAATAGTGTTTTTTTGGTGCCATAACGCTGCACAAAAAAACGCGAATAGTAATACATAATTAAATTGGGCACTGCCGTAAACACAGCTAATAAAGTGTAATAATGTTTTGAAATGCCAAAGTGAACCCAATACCAATACGGTATCGCCATATAATAAGAAAGCATCGAGCCGACGTATAATATAAATGGCGCGATGTATAACCAAAATGTAACATTGCTAATGGCTTCGCGATAATTACGAAACACATGTGAAATTCGATAGCGACGTGGCGCACCCCGCCTGGTTTCAGGCAACTTAAAATAAAACAAAAAATAATAAATAAGCAACAAAATAAAAAAGCAGAAAAACACCGAGCGCCAACCAAAATAAATTAACAAGTATTGTCCCAACGTCGGTGCCACAAATGGTGCAAAATTAAAAATCACGCCAAAGAAAAAACTGACTTTAGCCATTTGATAATGGGTTAACGTATCCGCCATTAACACCCGACAAATCGGTGATGCCACACCGATACCAATACCTTCTATACAACGGCCTATCATAAATACCCAGATATTTACTGCTAACATAGCGCAAATGGTACCAATCATCGCCACCGCTAGACCTAAAAAAATAATGCGCTTTCGATCCATAAAGCGCGCTACTCCACCCCACCAAATTTGAGATGCGCCCAAGCTCAACAAAAAAAACGTTGCCGAAAGCTTTAAAAAAATAGGTTGGGTGGAAAACACGTGTTGTAAAATTGGCAGCACCGGCACGGATAATTTAATCGACATATAGGACAATGCCACTAATGAGAAACCAAACCAAGTTACTGTGCGTTCGGTCTTGCTCATGTAATGTTGCTGTGACATAAAATTATCTTACTACGATTTCATCCAGCAAACGACTTACCCCTAAACGAAAAGTACGCGGACAAACCCAATCCGCACCCATTTGGTGCGTTACTTGTTGAAAATAAGCCTGCGCTTGTGCGATTTCACGCACACCACCTGATATTTTTATGCCTATATTTCGCGATGTATTTTTCGAAATCACATCCAGCAACACCGCCACTGCTGCTGCAGTGGCACCTACTTTTACTTTGCCCGTTGATGTTTTTAAAAAATCACACTGCGCAGCAATAGCAATTTGCGCCGCTTGTGTAATAAGTGCTGGGGTTTTTAACTCGCCCGTTTCCAAAATTACTTTCAATAATTTATCATTACACAGCAGCCGACATTGTGTTAAAAAATTCATAACGCCGTCTTTATCGCCCGCCAATAAACGTCGATAAGGCAACACCACATCAATTTCATCTGCGCCAGACTGCATAGCGTTGTCGATGCAATGCAATGTTTCCGCTATCGAATCCTCACCTTGTGGAAAATTAGCCACTGTCGCAACGCGCACAGCTGAATTAGCCAAAATTAATTTAGCGCGTTTAATGAAGGCGGGATAAATACAAATTGCTGCCACGTTACCAAAAGGCGTAATGGCTTTTTGGCATAACAGTTCAATTTGATTCACTGAATCATTACTTTCTAATCGTGTTAGATCAATAAAAGCAATGAGTTTTTTAGCATCCATACTTTCTACTTCGGTAGTTTTTCAATAAAGCGTAACGCCAATTTTGTCATATTCGCTTCACCCAATTTCGCTCCTTTTAGGGTGACTTCGTGACTTAATGCTTCTGAATGCATGCCAGCGGCAAAATTAGTAATAATAGCAACGACAGCAACACGCATCCCACAGTGACGTGCAATTGTCACTTCAGGTACCGTTGACATTCCCACCAAATCACCACCCAAAATACGAAACGCATTAATTTCAGCAGGCGTTTCAAATGCTGGGCCAATTACCCCCACATAAACGCCTTCATGAATGGGGATATCCAATTGATCAGCATGATCAAGTAACTGTTGGCGAAATGATTTATCGTATGCTTCATCTAATGCTACAAAGCGCTCGCCAAAACCGCCTTCATTGGGGCCAACAAGCGCATTGCAAAATTGAAAATTAATGTGATCTTTTAACACCACCAAACTGCCTGGCCCAATATTTTTGTGTAATGATCCAGAAGCGTTAGTGCCAAACCAAATGTCTGTACCTAACGCGCGCAAGGTGCGAATCATTGTTTGCACTTCTGAATTTGTGAATCCTTCGTAATAATGGGCGCGACCTTTTAAACACGCCACATTGACGCCCTTAATCTGGCCTAAAATGACTTTGCTTTCATGGCCTTTAACACCAATGTGCGGAAAGCCTGGTAATTCGCTATAAGGGATTTCCATTTTATTTTTAATTTGTTCTGCAAAACCAGCGGAACCTGAGCCTAAGGCAATAGCCACTTTTGGTTTAAAATCATTACAGCGCGCTTTTATTATCTTGGCTGCTTCAATGGCTTGTAAGGTCATACCGCATCTTCCAAATTAATTGAACCGAATGGATGAGGCAGTAACTCGCTTAAGTTAAATGTTTTATGCTGACCATTTTTATGCAGCAAATGTATTTTGATATCACCATCTGCAAGTTCCGCTAAACGTTGACGACAAGCGCCACATGGTGGACACACTATTTCACTAGAAGAAGTGACAACCGCTTCTTTAATTTTTTTTCTGCCAGCACGCACCATGGCCATGAGTGCTCCCGTTTCAGCGCATTCTGTTAACCCATAAACGGCATTTTCCATATTGCAGCCGGAAAATAATTCATCGTTATCCGCTTTCACACACGCTACTACTTGCAAACGAGAATAAGGCGCATACGCTTTTGTCACAGCTTCTCTGGCTAATTCAAACATTTTTTCTTTCATTTTTTTCCTCTTAATCGGCAAGCAGTGCTTGCAACGCATAACCAATTTGCTCACAGCAATTGGCGATTAAACCAATATTTTCAATTATTTTATATAAAAACATCACATTGACCGGCAACAGTGTTGACTCCATTTCAAATAAATCCGCGCGCAATTTCACTTGCATTACGTCAGTTTCTGTTTCAATTTCATTTAATTTAATAATCACCTGATGTAATGCTTTCGCTTCTTTGCCACTAAAGCCACTCTCCATTAAACGGCTTAACTCCTCAATAACAAATTTAGCTTGTTGGGCAGCTTGCACATTACGCATTAAAAATGCTTGAAGGGGAGCTGCCAACGACGCAGGTATCTGCATTTTTCGCCCCAATATCAGCCCAGCAATATCTTTAATCAAATTCGCCAGCGTTTCTTGGCTTGAAAGCAATTTCAAAATATCCCCGCGTGATACCGGCAACAACAAGCCTTTAGGTAAATTCATGCGTAAATCTTGTTTTAGCGCATCCGCTTGATGCTCAAAAGAGGCGATTTGTGCTTGTACACGTGCAGCGTTTTGCCAATCTTGTTGTAAGACGCTGTCAAAAAAATTGGGCAATTGCTCGGCACAAGCATAAGCGCAACTCATGTGTTCCTGCAGTGGGCGCATTGGTGAACGTGCAAACATATCCAAAATTGAACTTCGTTTAAGCATGATTTTTCCTTGTAGCTCGACATTATATAGGTATTCCCTTAAAATGTTCCAATAGCAATGACGGTCAAGGATGATCATGCTCGGCGCAGGTAACATGATAAAAACACTAATGATGCTGGCCTACTTGGCAGCGGAACCTGCGTCAAACGCTACCTCACCTGAACTGTTCACCGTTTATAGTCCTGCTTTCCCACCAAATCACTATATTCCAGCGCTTTATACTTGCGACGGTAATAACATTTCCATCCCGGTTAAATGGTCAGGTGTACCCCGCGGAACGCAATCTTTTGCTTTAGTCCTGTTTGATGAAGATACGCCGTGGCCTGGTTTTTATCATTGGGAGGTTTATGACATTCCCCGCAAGGTAAGAGGACTGCCGCTTAATTTGGTGGCAACTTCACCAGAGCAAGTTGGCAATAACAGTTGGGGCCATAAAAAATATGAAGGGCCTTGTCCCACTACCGGTACCCATCATTATGTCATTCGTTTGTACGCCTTAAACACGAAACTCAAATCCAGCGCGGGCGAAAGCCCACTTACCCTGCATCGCGCTATGAATAACCACATCATTGATTGGACCCAGACAACAGGACTGTATCGTAAAAGTTAACACCGAATCCCTCTCTAATCACCACCCACTTTAAGGTGTTTGGTTTTACCAAATAGCCCACACTAAGGATAGTGTAAATGTGGTTAGAGAGGGTTTTTTATTTTTCCTTGGCACTCACACGGTGTGCCCGCGGCCCTTCATTATCCCATGCCGGAATAAATTTTACCGGCATCCCCACTTTAAGGTGATCAAACTGTGGATGATGTACTGACCCCGAATTAAAGTAATACTCATCACCCTCTTGTGTCTCAATAAAACCAAAACGATCTTCCTCAAAAATTCGCACAATTTCACCATGTAAAATTGCTTCGTGGTGCTTAACATCACCATTTAAAATGCGCGAGGCTTCTTCCACTTGGCGCGCCATATCGTCAAACGCGTTGCTAATCGACAAATACAAATTGCTTTCTTCATTGTGCGTGGTGACTAATTCTTTTTTATTCGGCATGGTCAAATTTATTTTGACGTTATACAGCTCTTCTTTAACACTCAATTTCTCCGCCACCACGTGACAGGAAATAATTTTATCTGAAAACGTACTCAATTTTTGGGCCTTACTGTGAATGTGTTCTTCCACGGCGGGCGAGTGTTTGATGTTTTTTAGCGTGAACTGCAAAGGTACTTGCATGATAACTCTCCTCAAGCTTGCGAACGCAATTTATTCAATTTAATTATAGACAATATAAGGTCGATATTTCTGTTTCTTTATATTACAATTAGTTGTAATATGGAGAATCAATGAAACTAACCGAATTTAAACAACGCATGCGACCCTATCCGCTGTTTACCAGCCAAGCGCTGTGCGGCCTACAGCCGGACACGAACACGCTGCGACGGCAACTTTCGGAATGGGTAAAAAAAGGTTTCGTTATTCAACTGAAGCGTGGCGTCTACACATTGACAGACCAGGACCGCAACCAGCCGCTGTCACTCTTTTTTGTTGCTAACCAGCTGTACTATCCATCTTATGTCAGCCTCGAAAGTGCCCTCAGCCACTACGGTCTCATCCCAGAAAAAGTAACGCAGCACACCTCGATTTCAACCAAAAAAACCCAAGCGTTTTCAAATGCGCTTGGCGAATTTAATTATTATCACGTCAAAACACCTCTGTTTTTTGGTTTTAAAAAAATCCAACAACCCAACCAGCAACATTTTTTAATTGCCACTCCAGAAAAAGCACTATTTGATTATTTATATTTAAAAGCCACTGCCATCAAAAAACCGTCAGTGGATTTTTTAGAACACAGTTTACGTTTACAAAACAGCCAGGTTCTAGATAAAAAACAGCTAACCCGTATGGCTAAACAAACACAGCATGCTAAATTATCAGTATGGGCCGAATGTATTTTAAACTTTAAAGAGCAACACGATGATTGATCTTTTAAAACAAAAACTGCGTGTATTTCCAACTCAAGAGCAAAAATATAATTATTTGCGCGAATATTTACAGTGGTTAATTTTAAAATCACTGGATGAAATTGGTGGCTTTAAAAATCTAGCATTTTTAGGCGGTACATCACTGCGAATTTTGTATGATTTAAAACGCTTTTCGGAAGATCTGGATTTTTCGCTAATTAACAACAAAAACTTTGATTTTGTAAAGCTCATGGCACAATTACAAAAAAACTTAGCCCTCAACAACTTGGATGTGGAGATCCGCGCAAAAGCAACTAAAACGGTGGCATCTGCTTTTATCAAATTTAATAATTTATTAGCACCGCTCGGCTTTAGCACCCAGAAGAATCAAAAAATGCTAATTAAGTTTGAAGTCGATCAAAAGCCACCCCCAGGTTTTCACACCACACTCTCTATCATCAACAAAGAGTTTTTAATCGGCATTAATCACTTCGATTTGCCCTCTTTGTTTGCGGGGAAGCTGCACGCCATCCTTTCACGCCCTTACACCAAGGGGCGTGATTATTATGATTTCATTTGGTATGGCGCGGCTAAACACGCTGTCAATCTTGATTTAGTGAATAATGCACTCGCTCAAACTTCTGGAAAAAATCCACGCTATACAATGGCTGAATTAATTCGCGTACTGCAGCAGCATTTTGAATCAACTG
>JBGTHB010000113.1:0-7812 GCA_041746415.1 Coxiellaceae bacterium
AAACAAAAAATATTTGAATATATTGAAGTGTTCTATAATCGCAAGCGATTGCATTCTGCTAATGATTATTACTCTCCTGAGCAATATGAAGCACGCAGAAGATTTAATTAAAAATATGTTCGGAAAAGTGTTGCCACATCATTGCTTGCTATACTAAACTAACAATCAATAAGTACTTTATTGGAGTTTAGTAAATGGATTTATCCATCGTGCGGACAATGCTATTTACACCAGCCAATAGGCCAGAACGTTTTGCAAAAGCAAAACAAGCCGGGGCAGACGGACTCGTTATTGATTTAGAAGATGCTATCCCGTTGGCGGATAAAGCTGCCGCTAGAGAAATCGCTTTTGATTATTTGAAAACGCATCCATTAAATTCAGATTTTTTAGTTACGTTACGAATTAACAGCATTAAAACCGCTGCCGGTTTAAATGACTTATTAGCATTAATAAATTCTGAAATACATATTGACGCTCTGGTGTTACCGAAAGTAGAGCATGCGCAAGAAATCATTCTTTACCAAACACATTTAGCGCAAATGAATGTGCCGTTTATTGCATTAATCGAAACAGCGCGTGGGCTATACAATGCAGTTGAAATTGCAAACAGCAGCAAAAATGTACGTGCGCTTGTTTTTGGCGGTGGCGATTTAGCCGCTGACTTGGGTGCCGCTCTTGAGTGGGAACCTATGTTAATGGCACGTTCTTTGGTGGTGCAAGCTGCTGCGAGTGCAGGCATAGTTGCAATCGATGTGCCTTATTTAAAATTAAATGGTTTAGATGATGCGGAATTAATTAATGAAACCAAAAAAGTTAAAGCGTTGGGCTACACTGGAAAATTTGCCATTCATCCAAGCCATTTGCAAACGATCATAGATACATTTACACCCTCTGCAGATGAAATAAAACAAGCGAAACGGGTAGTGGCACTGTATGAAAAGTCAGGCGGTGAGGCATGTGAAATTGATGGAAAAATGATTGATGTACCTATTTACCGATCTGCAAAACGCATTGTTGAGCTTGCGGCTAAAATTTAATGAGGAGTAGCTATGTCATCTTATAAAGCTTACATCAAAATAGCTGAAAATCATTATCGCGAGCAATATGGATTAAGTTTTGAGGAGTTTGAGAAAAATCAAAAATTCAAACATCGTCCAGGCGTTACGATTAGTCAGCAAGATAATAAAGATGAAGCGCTAGATACAATCAATAATGCACAGCTTCATTATGACGCTCACTACGCAAGTTTTACCGAATGGAAGCATTGTTTGGGTGTTAGCACGCTCACGTTGCAAAATATCATGGGCATGACCTGGAAAACGTTTAGCAAAAAGAAATTGATTATTTCATACAAAAATATCGCAATGACTCACCCCGTATTTGGCGGAGATACACTCTATGCTGAATCTGAAATCATTGATAAAGAAGAATACATCCATGATGCAGATGTTGGATTGTTGACTGTGCAAACTACAGCATTCAATCAAGAAAATAGTGTTGTAGCTAAAGTACTATATAAAATTTTAATTTATAAAAAAGGCAAGCACCCGCTTGATTCAGATTTGCCAAAAGAAGCGTTCAACTTTGAGGGCAAAAAGTTTTTAGCCTATAGGCAACTTGAAGATGGCTTCTATATAGAGCAAGTAGGGTTTTATTATGAAGATTTACTAGTGGGCGAGCTTTATGAGCATCGTCCTGCTAAAACGTTTACTGCCGATGAAAATCGAGCGCATGTATTGCGCGCGCTCGAATGGAATCCTCAATATTCAAATAGCGATTACATTGAAAAGTATTTAGCAGGTAATATGGTAATTAATGAAACTTTTTTAATTGGCGCTATCACAGCTTTGACTACGCGCACTTTTGGCAGAGTAGTGGCTAATTTGCAATGGAAAGATATTGAGTTGGCAACACCTGTTTTTGCTGGTGATACTGTTTACTGCCAATCAGAAATTGTTTCTAAGCGTGAGTCAAAATCGCGTCCTGCACAAGGTATTATTGAAAGTAAAACACAAGCGTTTAACCAAAATGGCAAGTTAGTGTGTGTCTATGAAAGGCATTTTTTAGTTTATAAAAAGGGGCTGGGTCCGTACAAATCTGCCGGATATTAATTGAGTGATGGTTTTCACTAAGGAATATAAATGTCATACCAATCAGAATATCAAACTAAATTAATGTCAGCCGAAGAGGCAATTGGTTTAATAGCAAAGCGTGGCAATATTGGTTTGGGAATGGCGGCAAGTGAGCCACCAGCTCTGTTAAAGGCATTAGAACAACGGTTGCAAAAACAAACTTTGGAAGAGCTCAAAGTTTATTATATGCACTCTGAGGAAGCGGCACATAACACTATTTTAAAATATGAATATATGAATGTTATAAAACCGCATCCATTTTACATGGGACCTATTGAAAGAGATTTAACAAAACAAGCATTAACAGAACAAAAAAAAGTTATTTATTACATGCCGGGAAACTTTAGTGATGTTCCAAGAATTTTAACAGAATATATTAAGTTGGATGCATTTATTGTTATGGTGTCGCCAATGGATAAGGCAGGATTTTTTAGTTGTGGCACCAATGGCGATTACACTATTCCGGCAGGGCGTGCGAGTAAAAATTTAATTGTTGAAGTTAATCCAAACATGCCAAGAGTATTTGGTGACTGTAGTTTTCATATATCAGAAATAGCAGCCATTGTTGAAAATAAATCAGCTCTCGTTGAGTTGCCAGCTAAACCAGAAAATGAATTGGATCGCAAAATAGGTGAGACAATTGTGGATATGGTTGACGATCGCGCCACAGTGCAATTTGGTATTGGTGGAGTGCCAAATGCGGTATGTTCAGCCTTAATCAATCATAAAGATCTCGGTGTTCACAGTGAATTAATGGGGTCTGGTTTGGCGCAACTTATTCAATCTGGAGCTGTGACAAATCGCTATAAAAATATCAATAAACATAAAAATGTTTACACAATTGCGCTGGGCGATAAGGCGATGTACGATTTTCTCGATAACAATTCAAGCATGGAATGCTATTCAGTAGATTACGTTAATGACCCCTATGTTATAAGCAAAAATGACAGGGTTGTATCAATTAATTCTTTTGTTGAAGTGGATTTAACTGGCCAGGTAAATGCTGAGTTTTTGAAAGGTAGACAATTTAGCGCACCAGGCGGTCAACTGGATTTTGTGCGCGGATCTCAATTATCAAAAGGCGGCAAGTCAATATTAACAGCGTATTCCACAGCAAGTGGCGGCAAATTTTCACGTATTGTGCCGCGTATTGTTGGCCCCACTACCGACCCACGAGTAGATACTCAATATATTGTAACTGAATATGGCGCCGTCAATTTGCGAGGTAAATCAACTACTGAAAGAGCATTGGCGCTGATTGAAATAGCGCATCCTGATTTCAGGGCTGAGCTAACGGCTACGGCGAAAAAACTTGGGTATATTTGATTTGAACTTATTCATATAGGGCCCAAAATGGCTGCTATAGTTTCATGAAAGAGTTTGACTCATAAAGAAAGAACAGGCTGTGATGTTGAATCTTCGTGAATATTAGAACAATAGTATTAATGTTAGGTAATAGGGCAAAGGAGTTAGAGTATGTCTAAAATTACAATAGGTGATTATTTATTATTACGGCTTCAAGAAATGCAGATTGCACATATTTTTGGTGTGCCTGGCGATTACAATTTAGGCTTTCTCGATCAAATTAGTGACCATCCTGGTATTGAGTTGGATAGGCACTTGTAATGAATTAAATGGCGTGTATGCAAGTGATGGTTATGCACGCATAAGAGGTGCGGCTGCGATACTTACAACATTTGGTGTGGGGGAACTCAGTGCGATTAATGGCATAGCAGGTGCTTATGCGGAATATGTGCCAGTCGTTCATATTGTTGGTATGCCATCTACCCAGGTTCAAGAAAATGAATCAATTGTCCATCACAAATACAACTAATTTTCAATGAATTACATTTCTGTCACGAATTCTAATAATTAGCATCCCATTCTGACTGAAATTCATCCAAAAACTTCAGCATGAAATCTTGCTTTTTTTGGGCCAATTGTTTTGCCGTTTCAGTATTCATTCTGTCTTTTAGTAGTAATAATTTTTCATGAAAATGGTTTATTGTACTGCTTTGATTTTTTTTATATTCATCGAATGAATTATGCAGGGTTGGCTTGGTGTTTGGTGTGTGCATAGGCCTTCCTTTATGCCCGCCATAAGCAAATGTTCTGCCGATACCAATAGCGCCTATCGCATCCAAACGGTCTGCGTCTTGCACGATCATCGCTTCTAATGTTTTTGTTTCTGACGCAACATTGGCACCTTTGAATGAAGTTGTTTTGATGATCTCGCAAACTGAAGTTTTTATATCATTTTCAATATTTAATTGTGTTAGCCAGATTTCAGCTTCTTTTGCGCCTGCATTTTCATCTCCTCCATTAAATTTCCAATCTGCTATGTCATGGAGTAGTGCAGCTAACTCCACGATTAATAAATTTGCATTTTCTTTCAAAGCAATAAATTTGGCAATTTTCCAGACTCGATAAACATGCCACCAATCATGACCTGTTGCGTCGTCACCTAAGATTTTTTCCACATGTTTTTTTGTTGCTTCTATTATTGAGTCATTATTCATATTGGTATTGTTAATTTTGTTTATGCTAAATTTTTTTTTAGAGAGGGCGTTACTTCTGTGAAGTTGGCATCATAACTTAGTTTATAGCGGCCTGTTTGAGTATCGCAAAATTGTTGTAGCCAACTCGAAGCTAAAAAATCTCTCATTTTTGATGTGGTTTCAAATAATCCCTTCTGATCTCTTAAGGAGATTAGCAATTTGATTGCTAAGATTATTTCTGATTGAGCCAATGCTAGAATAGGACCAATAACGGCGCCATCAATAAAATTAATTGGCTTCCCACTGGCAGCTAAAAAAATGCATTGTGTGCTGTTTTCATAGCAGTCGAGGGTTGTAGTAACTTTTGTTTTTTTATAATTTTTTTCTAAATAAGCTAAGTCAAACTCAATGTCCTTTGAGCTACAGCTTATCAAAAGAACGCCTGATTTGAGTAATTTGAATTCATCACCTTTTATTGAATAATTTGCAGTTGCGCCATAAATTATTTCAGCATTTTTTAATGCGCTCTCTTTATCTGGAGCCTCGAATCCTTCGCTAATAGCCTGTATGCGCCTTGTAGGTTCTTTATCATAAACAACTGCAGGGCAGTGATGTCTTAGCAGTGAGTGTGAAACGCCTCGACCAACTTTGCCGAATCCTATGGTTAATGATCTCTTTCCCTCAATCGGGAATCCATTGGTTCGTAGCAATTTTTCAGTTGAATAGATGCATGATGCGCCAATAAGAAAATCTTCAGTTTGCTTCAGGCTGCTTCTTGCTATTGATATGACTGGACATGGCAGTGTTTCTGAATACTTGTCATATTGGCGATGTCCGGCTTCGGTATCTTCAATTACACCAATAAGTTTGTCACTCAGAATTTTACGAAGTGAGGTTAGAGCTGGCGCAAAATAACCACCAATTTCCAAAATAATTACAGGCAGGCTTGAATCAATATTTTTTGCGACTAATTGTGTTAGAAAATTTTGATCATAGAGTTGGTCTAACGATGGAGTGACTACATTGAATGATTTGTTTAGGGTTTCGTGTGTAGTATGGTTTATTGAGTATGGAATGCCAATAATGAGCATGATCGGTGAGATATTTTCTATAGCCTCCAAAAACTCTGGCCTGTCTTCAAGGAGGTGGGTGAGCACAATAAACTGAGCATTAATTTGTGGAATAGATTTAGTTATGGTGGTGAAATAGTCGAGCCGTTGTTGTGCCAGTAAGCTTTTCATTATTCTGCGCCGCGCTTCTCAGTCATTACAGCTGAATATATTAACACGGTTATTCTAGGTTTATATCTATGAAAGATTTTAGCTGAGCATTTAATTTATACTTAACTAATTTTTTTTGTTATGCGTACTGCGCCATGAAGGTACGTTGAAGCATCGGCGAATTTAAGCTCATTGCGTTTGCTTGGCATATATAAAAGATTCGAATCATTTTCAGGAAGGATGGTGCTTGATTTAATCTCTGAGCCATAGGCGTAGGATTTTTCATGAAAGTATTCAAATTTTAAATTGCCAATGATTTCATTCATGGAAACATTTTCGATTTTTAGGTGATCGTCAAATGCTTCATTAAGAAAATGACTGGATAAATCAATGAGGTCTCTAACATTATCTACGATACTCGTCAGCTTTCTGGATTTTGGCACAGATTCCAGTAATGTCGGTGATTGCAATGAGTAATAAACTGGCTTGGGATTGTTGATATCAAAGTACTGAGGTCCCATTATTGTTGGGATGTAATCTTTAAATTTGTAGCAATCTAAATACACAGACTGCAAATCCGGGATAGGCCCTAAATCTGTATTTCCTATGCACGGGGCGCTACCAGGAGAGCCGCCTGTGCCAACAAAAACTAAATGTTTAAGTGTGTCTAAAACATATGTGTTGGGACTCAAGCCTTTTTTATTTAAAGATCGTGAAAATAGTTCCCACACGATTTCAAATATGGATCTTCTTCGACCGTAAAATGAGTGCTGCAAATTTTTATTAACTAAATAATAATGGAGTTTTTCCCAGGCGCTGTTGTTGCTAGTGCTATGTTTACGTAATTTCTCAATCCACGCGGCAGAGAAAAATATTATTTCGCAATTCCATTGTGTGGAAAAATTAGCGCTGTTTGCGATTTGTTTGAATATAGCCCAGTGATCATTTGCTTTTTTTGCAGGAGGAAGGGTTAGGCCGTATTCTCTTTTTAAACGTTTGTGTCCTGCGTCGAGTGTAGCGCTTGGAATTAGGTATAATGATCTGGCTCCGGCTGATACGCTGTAAGGAGTGGTCCAGCCAAAGTGCTCCCAGATGCCAATGTCTAAACCTTGTTGCCAAGTAGCGATTGAAAATACTCTGTCTTCGAATTCTCGGTAGATTTCAATGCCGTTTTTTACAATAATCCCTAACGGAACGGGACTGTAGTTTAGGTGGGATCTGATATCGCTGGGAATGCGTGTGTCTGTAATAGGTAAAACGTCTTTTCTATCTGTGACAAGATTCAAATGACCGTTATGCACGATCTCTGTGCCAAATGGATAGCGTAGTTTGATAAAGGGTAGAGCATCGGTCGGTTGGATCTCGTCAATAATTTTGGCAAGGTCTTCGCAGGCGCGGTGCACTTCTTCCCTGATGTCATGCCACGTTACTTTCTCAATATGCTGGGGCTGGTTCATTGATGTACATCCATTACTTTTGCTATTTGTTCCTAACAGCTAGTCTCTTAACCGAAACTTAATTCAATGTACCTGTTTCTGATAAGAATCGCAACTAAATTGAGCGCTCAATTTGGTTAATGAATTTAACATCGAAACCTTATTGAGGTAGTCATGCGCTGTGCTTAAGGCAAAAAAGTATGGGTTTCTCAATAAAATCATTCAGTTATTACTAGCTGCCCTCAGCGGATCGTGGTTTCGTTGCATAAGTTAGCCTATAAATTTCAAAGCACAATTTTGTTAGGTTATTGGTACGATGGTTACCAATCAGATAGACTACTCAATGTATTTCAGTTGAGTAAAAAATGCACCATTTTCTTAGGTTAATATGACTCAATCTTGCGCAAAATTCACACTAAAAGATTTTATTGATCTCGACAGTAGCCCATTGATTGATTTTCTTATGGCTTCGATGGATGCGCATTACGCTTTGGAGTCGATGCAGCAAATAAAAGCAGAGTCGATT
>JBGTHB010000114.1:0-5769 GCA_041746415.1 Coxiellaceae bacterium
GCGGACCGTATCGACTTTGACCAAATACCACTGGCTTTGGAGGTATTAGAAGTCCCTGCACACACCAAAAGCCACATCGCTTATGTGGGTGGTGGCATGTTATTTTGTGGTGACACTTTATTTAGTGCGGGCTGTGGTCGCTTATTTGAGGGTTCAGCAGAGCAGATGTATCGCGCTCTCCAGCGCTTTGCTTGCCTACCACTTGACACTAAAGTCTACCCTGGCCACGAATACACGCTGTCCAATCTCCGCTTTGCGCACTTAGTTGAACCGGACAATGCAGCCATTATTGATTATCAAAAACGCACTATAGAACGCATTCAGGACAGCGGTTGTAGCCTACCTTCCACTATAGGCCTGGAGCGCGAGGTCAACCCCTTCCTGCGCTGCCACCTCCCAGCCGTACAAGCCAGTGCCAGCAAGGCTTGTAGCAGCGCGCCTCTCAACCCTATAGCGGTATTGGCCTGCCTAAGAGAATGGAAAAATCGCCAATAACTGTTCAAATTTTATCCATTTATTACTTGACCTTAACCTTAAGAGCACTTAAGATCCTCACATGCGAATGACTGTTAAAAAATTGACCACTGTGGTTAGCGCCTTAACTTTGCTATTAGCAGCTCCAATGGCATCGGCCTTTCAGGTAAACAACTTGTTCAATAGCCCGCACGATATCTGGAACGTGATGGGCGACCATTTTGAGCTAACGAATGGCGCACTTGATCATGCAGCTGTGCGCAAGCAAATTTAAAACGACCGCAACCTTCAATACGATTTATTTCAGCTTACCAACAACGCTCAACCCTATATCTATTATGTATACAAACAAACTCAGCAACGCGGTATGCCAGCCGTATTAGCCTTATTGCCGATGGTGGAAAGTGACTACACGCCATTTCAATATTCGGGCGTGGGCGCAACCGGTTTGTGGCAATTGATGCCCAGCACCGCTACAGGCTTTGGGATTAAAATTAATTGGTGGTTCGATGGCCGACGTGACATTGTAAGCTCCACCAATACCGCTCTTAACTATTTGCAATATTTACATGACACTTTTCACAACTGGGATTTAGCTATTGCTGCATATAATTCGGGTGAAGGCACAGTGTGGAATGCGATTCATTACAATCAGCGCCATAATCTGCCCACTGATTTTTGGGATTTGCCATTGCCACAACAAACGAAATTATATGTACCTAAATTATTGGCTTTTGCGCAAATTATAAAAGAACGCTCGCATTACGGTTTACGTTTGTTTCCTATCGCTAACCAACCCTACTTCACGGCCGTACGTTTACATAAACAATATAATATCGGTCAACTGGCCAACATGGTAGGCATTAGCGAAAAAGCTTTTCGTAATTTAAACCCGGCTTTTCGACGCGCCAAAACCGCACCGTTTTCTGCGTACTTTGTGCTCGTCCCAATTAAAAAAGAAAAAACTTTTCGTCACAATCTTGATAAATACAATCAACAATTAGCCGCGCATGAACCGAAACATTTAACGCACACAGTTAAAAATGGTGACAGCTTATCCGTTATCGCCCTACACAACCATACCACCGTCAGCGCAATCAAAAAGCTCAACCACATGCAGAACTCCGTAATTCATGTGGGTCAAAAATTAATGATACCTGTGCCAATAAGTAATAAAGTAAGCGCCCGCATTGCTGAAACCTATGTGCCTGGACCACGCGCAATGACTTACATCGTTAAAGCAGGCGACAGTTTGTATCATATCGCAGGGCACTTTCACGTTAGCGAACAAGACATTTTCTTTTGGAATCATTTCAATAATCATGAAATGTTGCACCCCGGTATGCAATTGACGTTGTTAGTGAATAAATCCTTAGCTGAGTAATTCCCATTCACACCAACCTACATTTTCATCGGTGCAAAAGCATTACTGTCGTCGTCGACGACTTCAATTAACACACTCGATTTTTTTAATGCAGCCAATGCGTGTTGCAATGTTAACGTCATATCCGCCGGCTCTCGCAAACAAAAAGCACTTAATCCATAGGATTGTGCTAACTGTGTAAAATCCGGGTTATCTAACTCAACACCAAATTGTTTCGCCTCTTGAGCTGAAACGCGCGCTAAGCGGCCGTTATTCACCACAACAATTAATATTTTCAATTGATATTGCAAAATGGTTCCAAGTTCCGATAACAACATCTGGAAGCCACCGTCACCACAAATACAAACCGCCATCGCTTTTTTATTCGCTAATTTGACCGCAATCGCTGCTGGCAAGGCAAAACCCATTGTACCCAAACGGTTTGAGCAAAGTATACGTTGATTTTTGTGCAGCGTTAAATAATGCAATGCCCATAGTGAATTATCACCCACATCAAGGCTTACTACTGTGTCTTTACTTAAATAATGGGAGAGATTTTTCATAAAAACTGCGGCTAATGAATTACTGTGTGGTTGTTTAATAGCAGCGATTTTTTTATGTGTTGACTGATAGTGTTTTAAATAGCTTGTTAGATTTTTAGCGATTTTGGCCAAGTCTCCAAAAATAACGCTATTTTTGGCATAACCATAATGCACAATATTAGGCTCATGCGAACATAAAATTAATTTTTTATTTTTCAATAATTCATTTGACCATAAATTTTTTAAACCGAAACCAATAATCACTTCAGCTTGCTGCATAGCTTTTTTTGCAGAGGCCATGCCCGCCAAACCATACACACCCAATACGCCACGATAATTGGGAAAATCATTACTAATAATTCCTTTGCCTGAGATGCTGCTAATAATAGGCACATTTAAACGTAATGCTAGTGCTTCAATAGCCCTACCGGCGTTACTGGCGCCCAGTCCAACCGCTAATAACACTTTTTTTTCGTGCATCAATTCATTAGCTAGTTTTTTCAATTCGGCTTTATCAATAGCATAATGATGAATAAATTTTTTCAGCCTGTGTTTTACCGACCACTTTACTGATTGTGATTGAATATCAACTGATAAGGCTAAATGCGCCGCCTGGAAATGCGAATAGCAAAATCCTAAAATATTCTCAAACAGCATCGGAAATTGTTCTACTGATTTTGCCTCAACACTCATGCCCAACAAATCAAATAACTTAACTTGATTTAGATCTTGAAAACCGCGCTGTTCTTGTTTAGCTAAGGGCGGCATGCCAGTAATGATTAAAACTGGCACACGGTCTAGCTGCGCATCCAACATGCCAGTGAGCGCATTGGAAGCTCCCGGTCCAGTAGTAGTAAGACAAACGGTTAATTTTCCCGTTAATTTTGCTTCAGCACTAGCTGCCATGGCGGCCGCCATTTCACTGCGACACAAAACCCACTTTATTTTTTTAAATCGATCTATCGCTTCTAAAATAGGAATAATTGCAGCACCCGGATAACCATAAATTCGTTCAACACCAACTTGATGTAAGCGCTTAAGCACGTATTGGGCTACATTCATTTACTATCCCTGTTCCTCTAACGCCATCATTGCCGTCCAAGCTTTGCCAAACGCATATTCACTTACAAAAAAAATGGTTTGATGTATTTTTTCAATAGGCACATTAGCTTTTTTAGCCAGCGCAAGATGAAATTTAAATGACTCACCCAGCGTTTGATGCGACACGTCACAGGCAATCGCCATTAAAATTTTATTTTCTAAACTCAAACCAGGACGCTGCCATAATGGCAGTATGGTTTTTTTAAAATGTGCTGCTAAATCCGCGCTTAGTGAGGACGGTATTAATTCAACTATATTCAATTCCAACTCTAATGGCGGTGGTGTAATTTTTTTACGACGTTCACGAAAACCTTGCCAGCAAGTATAAATTTTAAGCCGAATCATAGCACTGAGTGCCAGCGGAAAACTGGCATAAGGAGCAATAAATAACACCAGCTCTTTTAATTCATACCGTTTTGCACCTTGGCGTTGCGCCATTTTAGTGTGCATTAAAAACGGCAAACCCAACCAAGCACGACACACATCGCTGGTCATACATAAAAATGCTTTTTGTTTATCGGATAAATCGGGCAAGCTCCACAATGGACTGGATAATCGCACAGCCGCTTCACCGAAATCTTTATCAATCATAAAAACAGGACGGTTTGCTTTGGGATCATCTACCGCAGACATAGTTACTTCCCTTTTAGTTTTATACCCACCAACTTTAATTTGAGCTTATCAAACCAACGATCAGGTAAAATTTTACTAAACAAAATAATTTGGCGTGCATGCGGCCCAACAGAATAATGCGTTTTCGGTTTTTTAGCGGTCATCGCTTTTACAATCACTTGCGCCACACCCGTTGCTGGGATGCCATCCATTTCCGCTTTGTGCATGGATTTTGCCATGGCTAATAACGCATCGGCATAATATTTTTTGTGAGCGGCAGAAAGCGCCGCAACAATTTTTTCAGCTAATTCCACCATGCCTTCAGATGCTTTGGTGCGAATAGAAGAAGGATCAACACCGATAACATCAATATTCCAAGGCGCTAACTCGATGCGTAAACCAGTGGTAAATGACTCCACGGCGTGTTTTGAAGCGCATAAAGCAAAACCAAATGGAATAGTAGTGTGCGCACCAACAGAGCCAATATTTATAATTCGCCCAGGCGCTTGGCGAATTAATGGCAGCAACGCCTGAGTTAAGCGCACCATAGCAAACACATTCACTTCAAAAACACGACGCAGCCGCTCAATGGGCAGTGCTTCAATGGGAGTGAAATCTGGAATACCTGCATTATTTACCAAGCCATACAAACCGTGCTGGCCTAAATCCTGCGTTAATTGAGCGACAACAGCAGCGACTTGTTGTTCGTTGGTGATATCTAATATAACGGGTGTTAAACGATTGGAGGCGGCTTGTTTTAGTTTTTCAGCATCAGCTGCGTGGCGCACTGTGGCATACACTTTAAATCCGGCTTTATCTAAAGCAATTGCGGTGGCGTGACCAATACCAGAGGAAGTGCCAGTAACTAAAACGGCTTTATCGGTCATAATACCTCCTTGTAAAGATATTCCATCGTAAGCGATAGATGATTAGGAGGCAACCATACCCATTCCACTAGTGGTGAAAAGCAAATGTACGCTCACTTCGCGGTGGCCCATTACGATCAACATCAGCACTAGCAGGACTCCTTCGATTAAGTTGACTATTATCAGCATCTGTTCCCACAGTACTAGCAGGACTTACTATTTGAGAATATTGCTCACGCCGACTCTTACAATACCTAGAAATTAACGTCGCTGCGATAAGAGCAAGAACAATCGTAATCACAATAATAGATGGCAATGTGTCATTGAACTTAGACGCTGTACAATCTTCCTTACAAGCAACCGTACCATTTTTCGCAAAATTAGCCACTAATTCGGCTGTTTTATTGCTGTTTGCCCAAACAGGGATTGCTGCTGAACCCGTACAAATGGAGCTATTAGATTGAGGTAGGCTGGGTCTGAAAGCATGCTCTTGAAACAACGCATAAAAATTTGTGGTAGTGGCATTGATGTTTCTAGCTAACTGCGACAAACCCTCGAGATAATAGTTTTTTCCACCCGCAAAACGATTAACGCCAGCACAATTATCCAACCGGAAAATCGCTGCCATCAAACGATTAGCTAGATTAAATACAGCCACTATCGCCACAGTACTGTTCACTGGATTTGTCATAATTCCTCCGTTTTAAAGGATTTATTAATTTTAAATAAGTTATATATAGACAGCAAATAGGATTTACTTAATCACCCACAACCACGCTTCACTTAATTTTCATTTAAGCCAATAAGGTGA
>JBGTHB010000115.1:0-8231 GCA_041746415.1 Coxiellaceae bacterium
GCTAATGAAACAGCAGCGGCAATAAAACGATCGGCGCCAAAAGCAAGCAACAGCACGCCGATTACAATTTCTATAATGCTCCATATCATCACAAAACTATATCATAGCTTATGCAGTGGTGGCGTTTTTGTATTTTCTAACGATGTGCACAATTGTCCAAATACCTGGAACCATTGGCATCCAAGCGGTGTACATACCAGGGAAGTAATGATACCCAGGACCCGCTACAAGCAATGGAAATATATAATGCGTAAATTCCATTACCCCTGGGCCAATCAAAATAAACCAAGCAAAATAATTAGCGAGTCGATTTTTATAAAATAATCCAGCCGCAACAAACCAATACAACACGGGCCCAGCCAACATAAAAATGGCAATAAAGTCAGACATAGTAAAATGGATGCCGAACAAATCACTCATGGCGCCCGGAAAGTTGCGGTAATATTCTTCGTTAATATGCAGCATCAACAAAGCCACTGTAAAACAATAACCGGGCAATATATCTTTTGGTGATATCGCTTGCTTAAAACTAAACCGCAACCATAACACATAGCCCACCACCCCCGATCCTGCAACAATAAGTACCACGGGCCAACCAATAGTAAGTGCGCCCCATGTGGCCAAGCAGACAATTAATATAGGGGGCGTAATGGCAAGCAATAATTTTTTACACATATAATCTCTCTTTTAAACTAAACACAATGATACCGTTACTATGCTAAAAAATGGAATTGCCCCAGATTTAAATGAATCATTCAAACAGTAAGCTCAATCCCACGTGGGCACTCTAAATTTATCACCCGCCCCTCAGCCGTTAAGTCACTAAATTCCCGCAGCAGCTCGCTGTCAGATAGATCGCGATAATATCGCATTAAACGCAAAGCAAGCTGATTTGAGCCTTGCCCATGGCACTGCATAAGTTGTTGCTGTTCACCCGCGCGACAATATAAAATGCGCTCACCCATATTTTTCAACATTATGTCTATATCAAATATTTTTGAAAACGAATTGGCAATTAAGCTAATCGTAATAGCCGCCATCACACCATCTAATGAATTCTCGCTGCCTAAAAACATCACCTGTGGAATTAAATAACGTAGCAAATTTCCCGCTGAAGCGGTAGCAGCCACCATACCAGCAAAACAACTGAGCATACTGAACAGCAACTTGGCTCGAGGCGATAAAAAACTTGAGTTTTTAAGTTTTAATATGGGTGTATCAGTGTAGGACGACACGACTTTTTCAATTAAATTAAACCCCGTACGACAAATAAATCCCGCTTTTAATGCCGCCGCTAACACCGCAATTACCAGCGAAAAATAAATTTCCCAGCTGGTGGTGGCTTTGCGTGACGCAACATAATAAGAAACGGCGTACAAACAAGCAAAAATGAGCATCGTCGATTTAACCACGGCACGCAACGCAGTGCACTGCGCGGCTTCAGTGCGCTCACGCCTAACGATGCACTGCATAGCAGCTTCTGAAATTTTCGCCTCTTCATTCAGGACCACATTGAGCGATTCCATTAAGCGACGACGAATTGCAGTGGCTAACTTACGCTCTGTTGTTGCTAAAAAACACGGTTCCGCCACTTCAAACAACGGCCGACAATTAATGGCAACAGTGATGGTAAACTGCGCCATGTTAAAAATGGTAGCTAAACCAGCAGGCCAATCTGCAGAAGTATCACGCGCTAGCTGCCAAACTGGCGTAGCACCCACAATCGAAAATAAAAAAAATACAGCACTCAGTGACAAGATTTTATTGCTATACAGCCCGGCCTTTTTATAACGGGTTAAATTACGTAACGTCATCCACGCGCGCAAAAATGAAGCGCGACCCAAAGCAAAGCTAGTTACACCGGTTAACAGTGCGGTGGGGTGCGCTATTGCTGTAATCGTAGACGGTGCAAGCGCAACCACTGCACCTAGGCGTCTCATAAATAAATTAGCAAAATAGGCATCCATTATGCCGCTGGTTAATGCTAGACTAAACGCCGCCAATTGGCTTAAGTCAACGGAAAAACGAGGCCGTTGTAAGTTTTCTTTTAGTCTATTAATCAGTGCAACTGAGTCATCGTCAGCAAGCGAAGAACTGGCTGAAAGAGCAGCCGGGCTAGCAATCGTCGCACCCATAAAGTTCCTTTTTGTTATCTTTGATATTTTAAGACCGTCAATGATGGCAGCACTGACAATATATTTTATAACGTTAGCATACACTTTTGATTTTTTTAAAACTTAATTTGAGTTTTAACCCAATTGAATTATTATGCTAGTACGGTGGTTAACAAAAAATTAAATGCAGCGCAGTAAAATAAATAACCTTTACAGCAACGACGGAATAAAAATTATGCGTGCTCGTGGTGACAGAAAAAAGCCTTGTCATGGCGAGCGAGGTACGAGCGTCGCCATCCATACACCGATGTTTTTTAGTGGCACTGATACATGGATTGTTACGCTTGCTACGCGCGCTCTCAATGACAGAACAGAATGGCACATGCTTGTGACGGCGGAAAAGAATTAGGCGTACTTGTGACGATGGAAAAAAATCTTGTCATGGCGAGCGAGGTACGAGCGTCGCCATCCATACACCGATGTTTTTACTGGTGCTTATCCAGTGTGAATCACAATCCGTTTTTCGTGGTGATGGATTGAATGACATTCCAGGTCATTCAATCCGCAATTTAATATTACTCAATTGGCACATATATATGTGACACACATTGCGCTCTTTCTTGATGTGACATAGCGCCATAGTTTTTTATAAAGTTACGTCCAACATAATGTACAAAACAAGGGATCTCACGTAACTGAATATTTGAAACCGGATACCACTCTCCAAAAATTTTACGAAATGTATCACCCAACGTATCGTATGCACCAATATGCTCAAAAACAGCATATTTTCCGCCAGCAATGGTTTGCACACCCACTTCGCCATCTGCTTTTGGTTCTGCAAGCCCCGCCACACACGCATCGTAACGCCAATTTTCTTCAGACGTAACCGCCGGATCATCATGCGCAATTCCCAATAATCGAACATCTTGTTGCGGTAGATTTTTTTGCAGTGCGTATTCAGTTAATGCTTTCCACGCTGCTGGTGCGGAATCAAAATACGAACCTTTGCGCCGAATAAAAATAATTTTTTGTTCCTCAATAGTTTTAATAGTTGGTTTCACTGTAATTTCCTCACGTGTTTTTTTAAAGTTAAAGTAGGGATTAGCGTAATCAGAGAGCGAACCTTTTTGTCTAGCCGCGCTCGGAGTCATCCCGGTCAGTTTTTTAAACGCTTTAGCAAATGAGGAAGGTGTTTCAAATCCTGCATCAAGCGAAATAGTCGTAATACTGTCGCTTGTGTACACCAATTTTTTAGCCGCGTGCTCAAGCCGCAATCGCCGTATATAACTTTGAATAGACTCACCGCAACATGCTGAAAAAATCCGATGAAAATGAAAACGCGAAAAATGCGACGCCGCAGCAAGCTCATCCAATGAAATCTCTTCATCAAAATGATCTTGAATATATACCAAAACACGGTTCATCCGTTCTTGATAATTTTTACGTGTTAGCAACTGCTTTTTCATATAATCGTACCTCATTAAACCAAGCCATCTTAACCGGTATTTTTGGATGTGACTGTTCCAATTTTGCTATATCCGTGCCACTACAAAAATGCGAGGCTTAAAAAGCCAAATGAGATAAAAAACCCTATCCATTTTTTACAACTGCTATGAACGGCTATCCCTATTTTTACGCTTCGCGCCAAGTACCTCTAAGGATAACATTCAATTAAGTTTTGGAGTTATCCTCCACTTTTTGCTGTGAAGCTAAAGCCAAATAATTTTCCGACGAACTCACTCTTCTTCCAAGCTCTTTTTCAGTATCTTTGCGCGCTTTTCCTGCCACCCCACCGCCACGCTTGGCCACTTTTTTGTTTTCCGGCATACCGGCGGGTTTTTCTTGTTTGGATATTTCCGTTGTGACTTTCTCTCCCAGCATGGTGAAGATTAATTCTAAATCCGTCATATGATCACGCAAATTAACTTTAGACTGCTCAGGTAAATTTTTAAATTGCCTATACTCAGTTGGCGTCATGTTGAATGTTGCTTTAGAAATTTCTGCAGTTAAAATCGCGTAATCTTGATTGCTGCTAATACCCCGCTCTTGCCATTCGTCAGTTAAATTTTGACGGATCGCCATGCCGCGCAAACGTTTATCAATCCAATCTTTTGGGTAACCTTTTTGTTCATACAATTGTTTCATGCGTTCTTGCGCCAAAGCAGGATCTTCAATTTCTTGAATGCGCTCATAACCCACTTTTGCTAACCAGCGTTTGAATGGTTCTGCTTTAGGTGATGGAATGGATTGAATAATACGCAGTATACCTTCGGTATTTGCGCAATCGGTTATACGCATTTTTTTATCAATAGCCATTAATGGCAACCCGTGACAAATTGTCACGGGTTGAGAAGCTTCTTGGGCTAAGCGCTGTTTTAACTTGCGCCAATAAGCGCTTGCATTTTCACTGCCTGTAAGTGCTGCACAAATGTCTACGACGCTAAACCACCATTCCTCATTGTGCCACACACGCCGAATTTGCTTTTCACTAAAAAGTACGATGGCTGTTTCTTTTGTCATTTAAATCATCCTGGAATTGAATTAACACCAAGAGCCTAAACTAGATACGGAGCTGATGCCATACAGTAGCTTTCTTCTCAAAAAAAAAGTTTACTTGAAACTGAGTTTCTCGCCTGCCTTTTCCACCTCGATGGTGTCACCGGGCTTAAATTTTCCAGACAGAATATCTTCGGCAAGCGGATTTTCTAATAATTGTTGCAGTGCCCGTTTCAGCGGGCGCGCACCATAAACTGGGTCGTAGCCACGTTCGGCTATATAATCCATCGCGCCATTTTCAAATTTCAAGTGAAAATCTTTTGCGACTAACCGCTGTTTAATCCGATCAATTTGAATTTTGGCAATATTAATAATTTGGTCTTTGTCTAGTGAATGGAACACAACCGCTTCATCAATACGATTAATAAATTCGGGGCGAAAATGTTGTGCCACCACTTCCATTACTGCCGCTTTCATTTTATCGTAGCTTTCGCCATGAAATTCTTGAATTAATTGCGAACCTAAATTTGACGTCATCACAATAACCGTATTACGGAAATCCACGGTACGACCTTGACCGTCTGTCAGTCGTCCGTCATCGAGCACTTGTAATAAAATATTAAATACATCGGCGTGCGCTTTTTCAACTTCATCTAATAAAATGACCGAATAAGGGCGGCGACGCACTGCTTCCGTTAAATAACCACCTTCTTCGTAACCGACGTAACCCGGCGGGGCACCAATTAGACGTGCGACAGAATGTTTTTCCATAAATTCAGACATGTCGATACGAATCATGGCTTCTTCTGTATCAAACATAAAGCTCGCCAATGCTTTACATAATTCCGTTTTACCAACACCCGTTGGGCCTAAAAATAAAAACGAACCAATAGGACGATTTGGATCAGCTAACCCGGCACGTGAACGCCGAATCGCATTCGATACTGCTTTTACTGCCTCGTCTTGTCAAACCACACGCGCATGCAATGCTAGCTCCATCTGCAATAATTTTTCACGTTCGCCTTCCAACATTTTAGTAACGGGAATGTGCGTCCATTTTGAAACGACTTCCGCCACTTCTTCTTCGGTTACACGATTACGCAACAACGTTGGTTTTTCTTTTTTACTTTCCTTTTCAGCAGCAGTTTTAAGTTTTTTCTCTAACTCAGGGATGATGCCATATTGCAATTCTGACATGCGATTCAAATCAGAAGCACGGCGTGCGGCTTCCAATTCAATTTTGGCATTTTCCAATTGCTCTTTTATTTGTTGACCACCTTGTAAATTAATTTTTTCTGCCTTCCAAATTTCTTCAAGATCCGCGTATTCTTTTTCAAGCTTTTTAATCTCATCTTCTAAATCATCAAGTCGTTTTTTTGAGGCGTCATCACTTTCTTTTTTCAACGCTTGTTGCTCAATCTTCAATTGAATTAAACGTCGCCCCATGCGATCCAACTCATAAGGTTTGGAATCCATTTCCATACGAATTTGGCTAGCCGCCTCATCAATTAAATCAATCGCTTTATCCGGCAAATTACGATCCGTGATATAACGGTTAGATAGCGTTGCTGCTGCAACGATAGCGGGATCAGTAATTTCAACACCGTGATGCACTTCATAACGTTCTTTTAAACCACGCAAAATGGCAATGGTGTCTTCGACTGTGGGCTCATTCACTAATACTTTTTGAAAACGTCGCTCAAGTGCCGCATCTTTTTCAATGTATTTTCGATATTCATCTAAAGTAGTAGCACCGATACAATGCAATTCGCCGCGTGACAAAGCGGGTTTTAACATGTTGCCAGCATCCATAGCACCTTCGGCTTTACCCGCCCCCACCATAGTATGGATTTCATCAATAAATAAAATTATTTGGCCTTCTTGTTTAGACAAATCTTTTAATACTGCTTTTAAACGTTCTTCAAATTCACCACGAAACTTAGCCCCTGCGATCAACGCTCCCATATCCAAGGATAATAATTTTTTATTTTTTAATCCTTCTGGTACTTCACCATTCACAATACGTAATGCCAAACCTTCCACAATAGCGGTTTTACCCACCCCTGGTTCGCCGATCAATACGGGATTGTTTTTGGTGCGACGTTGCAATACTTGAATCGCACGCCGTATTTCTTCGTCACGTCCAATGACAGGATCGAGTTTGCCGAGCTCAGCACGCTCAGTCACATCAATGGTGTATTTTTGTAATGAATTGCGTTGTGCTTCGGCACTGGGATCGTTGACGTTTTCGCCGCCACGCATATTTTTTACCGCCTTTTCAACAGCGGCTTTTTTAGCGCCAGCGTGTTCTAACAAATCTTTTAGAGCGCCTTTCGCTTCGAGCGCTGCCAAAATAAATAGCTCTGATGAAATGTACTGATCTTTATTTTTTTGCGCCAATTTGTCGCAAACGTTAAGCAATTGTGACAAATCGCGCGACACATGTACCTCTCCCGGCGTGCCTTGCACTTGCGGCAAGCGATCAATGGCTTTGTCTAAATCATCAATTAATTTTTTTACGTTCACATTTGCTTGCGTTAATAATGCAGCAATGCCGCCGTTGTCGTCATTAAGCATCGCCTTTAAAAGATGTACCGGCTCAATTTGTTGATTATCATGGCCAACGGCTAACGACTGGGCATCAGCTAAAGCATTTTGAAATAAAGTCGTGAATTTATCCATGCGCATACAACAAACTCCTCTGCTAAATCAATAATGATTACATCAGGGCGACTATCTGGATTTTCAAGTCATTATAGCGTTTAATGAACAACACAATGAAATCATTACAACAACAATTCGCTGCCAACAGCATCTGTTATGGTTGCGGACCAGCCAATACCCAGGGACTGCAAATTCAAAGCTATGTTGTCGGTGATGAAATAATTGCGCATTTCACACCCAAATCATTTCACCATGCTTTTCCGAATGTGCTAAACGGCGGCATCATTGGGACGTTACTGGATTGCCACTGCAACTGGGCCGCGGCTTGGTTTTTGATGCAAGATAAAAAATTAAACGAGCCACCGTGCACCGTCACTGCTGAATATTCAATCAAATTAAAACGCCCGACGCCAATGCGCACTGAGCTATTACTAAAAGCACGTCTGATTAAAATTGAAGGGAACACGGCTGAAATCGCCGGTGAATTAATTGCTAACGACAAAGTGTGCGACAGCTGCGTAGGAAAGTTCGTCGCTGTCGATGAAACGCACCCAGCGTTTCATCGTTGGTAATCAATTTCTATTAGACCTAAAGCTTGCTGCTAGCGCTGCTTGCACTGCCATCTCCTCACTAGAAACTATGCTCTCATTAGGAAGTGCATCCTCACGCGAAGAGGATAAAGGCACCGAAAATAAGTTTGTATGCCTAGCAGCGCGGAACTGAACCTGTTTCACTTCCTCTTCATTAGGAGGATCCGACCATAATTGTGCTGTTACTTCTGCGTCAGTCGCTGGGCGCACTCTTTGATTCTCAAGCAGGCCATAAGACCAAAACCATTTTAATTCACACTTGTCATTTAGCGGACCTAAAACGATATCAACGGTTAAAATCCAGTGCGCTGGTATTTGTGCCAGCAACGGTTCCAGCACTGTCACTTCATCAGAACGTTTTCTT
>JBGTHB010000116.1:0-5386 GCA_041746415.1 Coxiellaceae bacterium
TTTTTAAATGCTTTGGTAATGCCTGTAATTTCTATTGGGTCACCTAGCGATGTACCCGTACCATGAGCTTCAATATAATTAATTCTATCTGCTGAAATCCCACTCTTATCAATTGACTGCGCAATCAATTCAGCTTGTTTATTTGGATTAGGCACCGTGTAACCGTTGGTTTTACCACCATGATTAACTGAAGTTGCTTTTATAACAGCCAGAATGTTATCGTGATCGGCTATTGCATCCTTTAGTTTTTTAACAAATACAGCACCGACACCTTCACCAGGCACATAGCCATCACCACCTTCACCAAAAGTTCGACAACGCCCATCTGAAGATAAGAAATTATTTTTTGAAAGCCACAAGTATTTGTCGGAAGTAAAAGATATATTGACCCCACCTACAAGCGCAGCCTCACAATCGCCTCGCTTGACACTTTCACATGCAAAATGTAGCGCAGATAAAGATGCTGAGCAGGCCGTATCGATTACTAAACTAGGACCACACCAATCAAAGAAAAAAGATACACGGTTGGGTATATTATACAAAAGCGCATCTGGTGTTTGCAGATTACCTTTTAATGTTTCTTCTATGGCTAGTGAATTATATGACTGCCAAAGCGCGCCAACGAATACCCCAATTGAACGTCCACGTAATAATTCTTGACTATAGCCAGCACTTTCAACTGCCTCCCACGCCACTTGTAGAAACATTCGTTCTTGTGGGTCAATCAGAGCTGCTTTTTTCGGCGATATATTGAAAAATTGTGGATCAAATTTATCAATATCACTTAGAAATCCACCCCATTGGGCAGACAACAATCTTTCATCTTTCGTTGCTGCATAGAATTTATCATAGTCAAAGCGCCATTTTGGCATTGTTTTGATACTGTCTTTACCATTCTTCAGATTAGTCCAAAATTCTTGTAAATTTTCAGCATCTGGATACCGACATGCCACACCTATAATAGCAATATCGTCGTTGTTCACTGGAGTCGGCGCATTGCATGAATTATCAACCAATATATCTTTTAAATCATCAGCGACCACATCTTGAGGCTCAGCCATTTCCACAACTTGAGCATCTTGCTGCACGTCAAAAGCATCACTCGTCGTCAATATTTCATTTAATACCGCTTGATGATTTTCAATAAAGTATTCGGTGAGATATTTAATATTTTTATATTCAAAAAATAGCGTTTTGGATAAATTACCAAATTTCTCACTGAGCGCTCGATTTAGATCAACGATCATGACAGAGTTGATCCCATATGCTTCTAAATCTACAGTTGAATCAATTTCAGATGCAGCCAACCCAATTGATTGTGCCAATATATCTTTCAGTAACTGTTCAACCTTAAGAGCAGCGTGTTTAACAGGGCTATTTTTAGCACTAACTGAAGCAACCCTTTTAGGTGAAGCAACGGCAGCTTTAGCATTCATTGCTGTCAAGTTTCGCAACGTCAAACCTTTTATGCTCGCAACAATTTTACCCTGCACGTTTACAATGCTTGCATCAAATTTTGCAATATCATTACTTGACCCTGTTAAGTGTCTAGCGCGTGTATGTACATAGCATTCTGCTGGAATTTTACCGGCAAAATGAATCTCATCAATACCGATTGGTATGAACTTTGAGTCGTCCATACCTGCGGGCTTATTATTTAATAACGCAGTTTGCAATACACCAGTTAACAAGCTTGGATGAAAAATATAATCATCAACTGTTTTTGAGATAAAATCTGGTAATTTTAAATGAGACAAAGCTTCCTTTTCAGATAATGCAATATTCAGCATAGGCATAAAACTGGGTCCAACATGCAAGCCTTCAGCATGTATGAATTGATACACCTCTTCAGGTTCACGCTTTATTGGACATTTGGCATATACATCCTCAAAATTAATATGGCCAAGCATTATTTCCTGCTCATTTTTTGTCAGATATAATTGACCTAACGCATAGAGCGCGCTTCCACTGTCAGTAGAACTAGTAATTTCGTATTCATAAAAGCCATCCTTTTCAACAAAACACAAGTTTGCATTAACTGGCTCGCCGCTGGTTGACAACGGCTTAGCCCAATAATTATTAGTTAACTTATAAACCTTACTTTCATTTGAGATCATCTCACCGCACTGAACAGCGAATTCAATATAACAAGCACCTGGCACATTATATTTACCTTCCACAACATGATCTCTCATGAAAAATTCTTTTTGAGAAAAGTCTTTAACGAAGGTTAAATCACTGGGGTTGGAGCGTTCAATATCTACCAGAGCTCTATCCTGACACTGATTTTTCTCTGATTGTGCAACTGAAGATTGAACTGTAACTTTTGTATTACCCTCCAGGTAATTTAAAATTTTACTAATACTATTATATTCAAAAAATAGGGTTGGCTCTAAGTTTAAATTAAAAGTCTTATTCAGTTTATCCGCCAACTGTACTGAACAAATGGAATTCAAACCAAGCTCATATAAATTTACATCGTTATCAATTAAATCAGATTTATTCAATACGTCCTGGACAATACTTTTCAAGTTATCGCATAACGATGGGGCTGCGGTAGTTTTTTTCTGATTAAAAACTTGAAGATGTTTTTCAATTTTATCTTTATCCCCTTCGATTGCAATAATTTGTTCAAATAGATTCTTATTATTTCCACTCAACGCATTTAAAAATATTTTCAAACCCGCATCAGTTTTTAATGGCAACATACCAAAAACATCTTTTAAATGTGCTTCCTCATCTTTATTAACACCAATACCACCATCCTTCCATAGCGGCCAGTTCATACTAATATTCTTACCAAAACGTTTGCCAGATGAAACCAAGCCAGCCCTATAACTTACAAATTCATCAAGGAAGCTATTAGCTGCTGCATAATCGCACTGTCCTTGGTTAGGCATAATTGAAGCGATTGATGAAAAAACCATGAAAAAGTCTAATTGCTCATTTTGTGTTAATTCATCCAAATAAAGCGTTCCATAAGTTTTTGACGCGATAACTTTGTCAAAAGACTTCTCCGTTTTTTTAATGATAAAGGCATCGTCGATTATTCCTGCACAGTGCATAACGCCATTAAGCTTAATATTTTGTGCCGCTAAAACATCCGATATCTCTTTTATAGATGCACTGCTCCCTATATCAGAGCGTATGTATTGAGCTGTCCCTCCCAGTAAAACTAATTCATTAAGTTTGCTTTCACGTGCAGCATCCAGTTGCGAACGGCCAACCAGAATTAAGTTTGCCTGATATGTTTTCGCCAGATATTTCGCAAATATAAAACCCAGCCCCCCCAAGCCACCCGTAATTAAATAGGTTGCTTTTTGTTTTAATAAGAGATGATCACTTTCGCCCTCAATACTTGGCACAATGACTTTTGCTTTTCTAACGCCGGCTTCATACCGAATCTCATAAAGTGGTGCATTGTTATAGTGCATCAATTCATCAGACACTATGTCAGCTAGCTGTGTTCTTTTTACGTCATCTACACCCACCAAAGTCAATGAAATGTTTGGATTCTCGTAGGATAGCGTCCTTGCAAACCCAGCGTTCATAGCATGCAAACACGCTTCATTTGATGACCCACACTGGTATAGATATAAGATACGAGCGTGTTTACTATTTTTTGATAAAATAAATGACTGTATTAACTTAAGCATAGACTTAACGCCCAGCTTAATTACCTGGTCAACAGATGAATTAGCTAAAAAATTCCAGGCATATACAATTCTATCTACAGCTATATGGTCTTCTTTTAACGCGATCCATAGCTTTTCGTATGAGCCGAGATCACTCGGATTAACAGTGAATAAATGATCATCCACCTTTTTAAATGTTTTCCCACTTTTGACTTGTATGAGATTAGAGCCATTAATCGCTCTCTTCAATTCATTTAAAAAGATTTTCCCATTGTCAAAAATAAGCACGTTTTTGGCATTTTCGCTATACATGCCCAGCTCTCGCTTAATCCAAGCTGGCTCATAGTTCAATGATTTCACAGCTTTACCCTCTACAGTATTTGTTTTTTCATATATTCGTTTTATAAACTCTTTGAATTCAGCGATAAGCTCACCTGAGCTTTTAACCAAATACATATCATATGACTCTAAATTATCTTCTTTTGTGTTTTTATTACGTCTTACATAGACAAAACACTCATCAGGGATAGCGTCATAAATATCCAATCTTTTTAAGTAGTAAGGCAGGAGTTGTTTTCTTCTTTGTGTGTCATTGAGCAGATACAAAGCAGCCACTGCTTGGAAGACACCATCAGCCATGGATGGCTCAATCACATCGCCAGCAGGAACGTTTAGTTGACGCTTCAATTTGCAGACAATCTCATCGTTATTATAATAGCAATCCTGTATCACTCTAAATGTATTGCCATAATTCAATCCATTTTCTAAAAATAACTCATAGAGATGATCCGAAGCTGCTGTATTTGTGCAGCGTTGCATTAGTTCAGTAATCATCAATTTCTTTTGATCAGCTGTTCTATTTCCCAACCCTGCCTTTCCTGTGCAATGCACTAAAGTATCCACCTTGATAGATAACTCCATTTCATGCTGATTAGACCGCACAACGTCTATATCCGCTTTTGATTTCGCGGCCACTTTGATTGGCCGCATCCAAAATACATCGCTAATATTAACAACATCCGTTTTAGAATTATTTTCTGCATGCTTCAATAACAAGTCTAAATACTTAACGCCCGGAACAATGTTTTCACCTTTAACAACATGATCGCGTATGAAATAATCACTAATCGAAAATAGGTTATTAGCGTTGCTTTTAACTTCTATTTTATCTTTGCCCAGTGGCACATGCTTAGCATTTGGCTTGGTTGCTATAGGTAATCCTGGAAACCAACAACGCATTTTTTTAAACGGGTAACCCGGCAAATGCATACGCTTAATATGCAAATCTTCTGCTTCTTGCGGCCAGGCATCTATTTTATTCCTAGCCCAAGCGTTAGCATTTCTATCCAGCGACGATGCTTCAACCAAATTATTACGCTCTGCTGTAATAATAGATTTGTTAGGTTTTCCCTCTAAAAAGCTTAGCATCGCCTCTTTCAAACCAGGCAAATCAGTAGCGCAAAACACGACTCTAGCATCCATAGCTTCGCGACCGTATTTTAATGTGTGCGCCATTCTCTCAAGGTCAATATTTTCGTTCATCTCAAAATACGACAAGAAAGACTTAACATATTCTTCTAATTGCACCTTTGTTTTAGCGGATAGCGGTAGGAACAGTTTCTCGGTAGATGTTTTGTTCGCCTGTTGATCTTGAACTGGCATTTCAAAGATCGCGTGCGCATTCACTCCACCCATACCAAATGCACTTAACCCTGCTCTTAATGGAAGCGTTTTTCCATTTCTTTGCACTG
>JBGTHB010000117.1:0-2809 GCA_041746415.1 Coxiellaceae bacterium
GTTGCGCCTGTATTTTTTTAGCCAGCTCTATACCCATATTTAACCGCGCCTGATAAATAGAAATACCGTCTTGGATTGAATCGTGACGCGCCAAATAAATGGATTCAAAAATACACGGCGACAACTGCGTCTGCGCCGCACAAACTTGACGTTGCAATTTGCCATTTAAATCAATAAAAATGACTTCACCGGGTTTTACATCTCCTTCTAACTCAAATCCCAGCGCGTCTAAAGCAATACTTTCGGATGCCAACATGTATTCGTCATGTGTGGCGCCGCAACGCTTACCTAACACTAACGGACGAATACCGTAAGCGTCACGAAAACCCACTAAGCCTTTACCATTAATTAATAACAACGCAGCAAAAGCACCTTGCACGCGTTGATAAACAGCACGCATGGCGGCAAACACGTCATTATTTTTTGATAACTCATGCGCCACCACATTCAATAATAATTCGGAATCGGAAGTGGTATTTAAGTGACGTAAATCGGCTTTCACTACATCACGCGTTAATTCATCGGTATTAGTGAGATTACCGTTGTGCACCAAACCTAAACCATAAGGAGAGTTAACATAAAACGGTTGTGATTCTAATGGACTGGGTGAACCGGCAGTGGGATAACGCACATGCCCTATACCCACTTGACCCCGCAACTTAAGCATGTGGGATTGATGAATGGCTTCGCGTACTAGACCATTATGTTTGCGCAACACCACCCGTTCTTCGTCAGCCGTCATAATACCAGCCGCATCTTGACCCCGATGTTGCAAAATCACTAATGCATCATAAATATCTTGATTGACTGGCCGATCGGCCACCACACCCACAATGCCACACATAACTTACTCTTCGTCAGTTGATTGTCGTTGCTGAGGGGGTCGAGTATACCCTTGTTGAGGGTCGGGTTGAACCCAATTTGAAACCGTTTGCATATGATCCGGTAAAAACTGACGTAACCAGCTGACTAACGGCATAAATTGAGGCGCTAAACGAGATTGCTGAATCGCTTGGGCATCCTGCAATGTGCCACTACTAACAAACAATAACAGCACGGTAACAATAGCTAATCCACGCGCTGCACCAAAAAATATTCCCAATAAACGGTCTGTGAACGATAAGCCGGCGGCTTTGACCATAGCTTGAATCAATAAATTCGTGATAACACCAATCACAAACACAATAAGAAATAACCCCACAAAAGCTAACAGATAACGCAACATGGGAGAACCAATCCAATGCGACAAATATTCATGCACTGGCAAAGCAAATTTCAACGCCACCATTAAACCAACTAGCCAAAAACCCAAGGAAATGGCTTCGCGAATTAAGCCGCGAAAAAAGCTAATGAGCACAGAAATAAAAATAATGCCGATGATGATAAAATCCACCCAATTCAACCCATGCTGAGAAATGACGGCGTGTGCGGTATTCATGGTGTGTACTGCGTTATGACTCCATTTAAGTGAAAATCTTGGCGTAACTTTTGTTGCAGCGCCACTACTTGTTGGTGGTGAATCATCGGTCCAACAAACACTTGTGTATACACATTATTACCGTGTTTTTGCGTCCGGGTAAAGATATCAAGATGCTGTGCTCGTAAGTGCTTTACTAACGCTGTGGCATTACGCTCGCTGCCAAAAGTCGCCAAGCGAATAGCCCACGCTTGCGGTAGGGATTGGTTTAATTTAACGGGTGATTTTGCCTTGGTATTAGCAGCATTAACTTTTACAACATTCGATTTTGTCGCCGCCACCTTGTCAGTCGCTATAATAGTCTTCGCTTTGCTAACAGGGGCTGCATTGTGCGGAACGGTTTTAGGATTAATTTTAAGTAATTTTTCATTTATAGAAGAAGTTTCTTTAGCCACGGTTTTTGCGTCTTTGGGTGCAATAGATGTGTCTTTGCCGGCCTGAGCTGTGGTTTGCTGGCCTGGCAATTGCAACTGAATCTGTTGCATAGCTGGCGGTACGGGCACCGTGCGTGAAATATTTGGTGTTACTTCAGGATGCGTTTCATGAAACAACAACGGTAAACATAGCGCTGCGATCGCTAAAATTACCAGTCCACCAATCAATCTGTGTTTGAATTGTTTATTCATGCTCTCGTTCTTTTGCAAGCCACTTTTTTGCTGCTGCCACTGTGTGAAAAGAACCACACACTATAACCACATCAGAAGGCGCGCTATCCTTAACGGCTTTAGCTAAAGCCTCGTCCACAGTCTTTGCAGTATACCAAGTTTTCACCCCCACTGTCCTTAGATGTTGCTCAGTTTCTGCTGCAGGACCACAGCGTTCAGCCTGCGCAATAGAGCTAATATACCAGTGGCTTGCCACCGATTTAAGTTGCTCCAGCATCTCCATCAACGGCTTATCTTTAAATGCGGCAAATACGACGCGAAACAATTTATCGGGATAACGTTTTTTTAAAAAATTTTTAAATTCGATCATGGCTTCTGTATTATGTGCTACATCAAAGACAAGAGTGGGTAGCGGCGGATGTTTTATTACTTCACACCGCCCTACTAACGTTAATGAGGTTAATGCAGCGCTTAAGACTGTTGCTGAGACAGGTAAACGTGCTTGCAATAATTTAACCGCTTGCAGCGCGCATAACACATTGCTTTGCACAAACGGCACAGTCGCCAATCGCGCCTCTTCCTCAGCAAAGTCCTTACCGATTTGATAGAGCTGCAGCGATTTTTCAGCGCAATAATTGGCAATTGTTTTAGGTGGGTTGCGGTCCCCACAAATTAATATTTGATTTGCCATAGCAACTTTTTCAGCGGCAATTTTTTCGCGATCCTT
>JBGTHB010000118.1:0-21151 GCA_041746415.1 Coxiellaceae bacterium
GTCCAAATATTTGCTAACCTCCTGATTATAATGAACAAAATTTCTCCACTTCGAGCGTGGAACGCCTGTCGTTATTGAGCTATGCTCTTTAGCCCATTTGTCTCTGTCATTGCTCGTGTTATCTTGAAAGTCCCTTGATGGGAAGCGTGAGTGTTTAGGGTAGCTGGTTCAACAAGGATGTTGAGAGGGAAACCCCGGACTGGGAAAGTCCACAGCAAACTCTAACACAAATGAGGTAGTCTAAGGTCTGTCCAGTCATGGATGCTATGAGCGAGCAAGGATGCTCGCAACAGACCCTCCAAGTTAGTCATTCGCCGGGGCCGCTCCAAAAGAGCGGCCCTTTTTTTGCCTACTGTTCGCACTCGCTGCTCAACAACCATCAGTGTTATCATCGCCACTTATTGTATGATGATAAGGATAATTTTATGCGCCGACCACTCATTGCTGGTAACTGGAAAATGAATGGTGATCGTGTCTCTGTCACCAAGTTATTAGTTGAAATCAAAGCTCAAGCGACGCAAGTAAACCAGGCTGAGTTAGCGGTGATGCCGCCATCCGTTTATTTAGAATTAGTGCAAAATGCTTTAACGCATTCTGCAATCAAGTGGGGTGCGCAAGATGTGAGTGCACATGCCGATGGCGCGTTTACCGGTGAAATTTCTGCCAGCATGCTCGCCGATTTCAATTGTGATTACGTTATCGTAGGCCATTCTGAACGACGTCAATTGTTAGGTGAAACAAATGAATTGGTGGCGCAAAAAAGCAGGGCCGCATTGTTGGCAAAACTTCGTCCCATTGTGTGTATTGGTGAGACGCTTGCGCAGCGTGAAGCAGGAAAAACCTTAGAAATCATCTATGAACAACTTGCAGCAGTGCTGCGTTTAGAACATAATCTGCTCGCGAGTTATCGGCTAGTGGTGGCATATGAACCGATTTGGGCGATTGGCACGGGCAAAACAGCTACGCCAGCAGAAGCGCAAATTGTGCATCAGGCTATTCGTCGTCAGTTAAGTGAACATCATGTTGATCTCGCACAACAGACTCGTCTGCTTTATGGGGGCAGTGTCAAGCCCGATAATGCGGCGGCGATATTAACCCAAGCGGATATTGACGGAGTGTTGGTAGGCGGAGCTTCGTTAAATGCAAAATCGTTTATTGAAATAGGTGGCGTATGCAATCAATTATATTAATTTTACATGTTTTAGTGGCGATTTGCTTAGTCGCCTTGGTTTTAGTGCAGCAAGGTAAAGGTGCAGAAGTGGGTGCGTCATTTGGTAGTGGCTCAGCCAACACCATGTTTGGTAGTGCTGGTCCGGCACCATTTTTAATGAAATTAACCGCCGTGTTGGGCGCCGTATTTTTTTTAACGAGCCTCGGATTGGGCTTCATGGTGGCGCATCAAAAACAAACTGCGCCGCAATTAATTTTTCCAACGCAAACAACAGCACCGTTGGATAATCAAAAAAAATAAATGATATACGCCGAAGTGGTGAAATTGGTAGACACGCTATCTTGAGGGGGTAGTGGCGAAAGCTATGCCGGTTCGAGTCCGGCCTTCGGCACCAATAAGTTTAGTGCTATCATGTGGATGAAAAAAACGAGTGTAAGGTGAAGCGCTGCAATGCTTGAGAATTATTTTCCAGTTTTAGTTTTAATCGCCGTAGGTGTTTTTATTGGCATTGCTGCTGTGGCTATTGGTTGGTTAATCGGTCCGAACAATCCCGATCCCGAAAAAGATTCTCCTTATGAATGTGGTTTTGAAGCATTTGAAGATGCGCGCATGCCGTTTGATGTGCGATTTTATTTAGTGGCGATTCTCTTTATTATTTTTGATTTAGAAACAGCGTTTTTATTCCCGTGGGCGTTAGCGTTACGCCATCTACCCTGGTTGGGATTTATTGCTATGTTTGTTTTTCTTGGCTTACTCGTGGTCGGTTTCATTTACGAATGGAAACGTGGCGCATTGGATTGGGAGTAGTAGGTGGATAAGCAAAATGGTTTTGTCGTTACCAACATTGATAAGCTATTTAAATGGGCACAAGGCGGGTCGTTGTGGCCAGTGTCATTTGGTTTAGCTTGTTGCGCAATTGAAATGATGCAGTGTGCTGCTTCACGCTATGATATTGATCGTTTTGGTTTGATCTTTCGGCCGTCACCACGTCAATCTGATGTGATGATTGTTGCTGGTACGTTATGTAATAAAATGGCGCCAGCGTTGCGCAAAGTCTACGATCAAATGGCTGAGCCTAAGTGGGTAATTTCCATGGGATCGTGTGCTAATGGTGGGGGTTATTATCATTATTCCTATTCCGTGGTACGTGGCTGCGATCGTATCGTGCCAGTAGACATTTATGTTCCTGGTTGTCCACCCACAGCAGAAGCATTGCTTTATGGCATTATTCAATTACAAAATAAAATTCGCCAGCAATTCAGTAACACCATTATCCGTAAGCGAAAAGTAAAATGACCCAATCAATTAACCTAATGGATTTGTTGCGCGATCGCTTTGCTGAGCAGGTGCTCGAATTTATGCTTGGCAAAGACGCTATGGTGACATTAGAAGTATTGCCGCAACATTTACGTACGTTATGCTGCGCGTTAAAAGAAGAATCGCCATTTAAATTTGATATGTTAATTGATGTAAGTGGCGTTGATTATCTTGACTACGGTCAATCGCAATGGCGCACACAGGAAACCACACTCACTGGTTTTAGTCGAGCCGTGCAGGTTCAGCCTGAAGAACAAATTGTGCCATGGAATAAGCCACGTTTTGCAGCGGTATACCATTTGCTTTCTACTTCACATAATCAACGCGTGCGGTTGCGCGTGTTTGCGGATGGCGAACCGCCGTTAATTCCTTCGGTTGTGAGCATTTGGTCTGCAGCAAATTGGTATGAGCGTGAAGCATTTGATCTGTACGGTATTATTTTTGATGGTCATCCCGATTTGCGACGACTTTTAACCGATTACGGTTTTATTGGCCATCCGTTCCGTAAAGATTTCCCCTTAATTGGTGAAGTAGAGTTACGTTATGACGCTAAACAGCGCCGTTGTGTTTATGAGCCGGTGAGTATTCGCGAACGCGTGTTAGTGCCAAAAGTCATTCGTGAAGATAACCGTTATTTTGATGAGCAAGAATAATTATGGCTGATGTAAAAAATTATACATTTAATTTTGGTCCACAACATCCAGCGGCACATGGGGTGCTGCGATTAGTGATGGAAGTGGATGGCGAAGTGATTCAGCGCATTGATCCGCACGTGGGTTTGTTGCATCGCGCCACTGAAAAATTAGCAGAAAGTAAACCGTATAATCAAAGCATCGGTTACATGGATCGGTTGGATTACGTTTCCATGATGATGAATGAACACAGTTACGTGTTAGCCATCGAAAAATTATTAGGCATCACCCCACCAATTCGCGCGCAATACATTCGCGTCCTGTTTGATGAGATCACGCGCATTTTGAATCATTTATTGTGGTTAGGTTCTCATGCCTTAGATATTGGTGCGATGACCGTATTTTTGTATGCTTTTCGTGAGCGTGAAGATTTAATGGATTGTTACGAGGCAGTTTCAGGGGCGCGGATGCACGCCACGTATTATCGTCCCGGTGGAGTCTACCGTGATTTACCCAACGCTATGCCAACTTACAAAACTTCACGTTGGAGTAGTGATAAACGCACGCAATCACGCAACCGCGCCCGCCATGGTTCATTGCTGGATTTTATTGGGGATTTTGCCGAGCGTTTTCCCGCTTTGATTGACGAATACGAAAATTTATTAACTGATAATCGCATCTGGAAACAGCGCACAGTCGATATTGGTGTGGTTTCAGCAGAAAGAGCGATTAACTTAGGTTTTACAGGACCGATGTTACGCGGTTCCGGTGTGGCGTGGGATCTACGCAAAAAACAACCTTATGAAGTGTATGATCAATTGGATTTTGATATTCCCATTGGCACCAATGGCGATTGTTACGATCGTTATTTAGTGCGCATGGAAGAAATGCGTCAATCGGTGCGAATCATTCGCCAATGCGTAGAATGGTTGCGCCACAATCCAGGCCCAGTTATTTTAGCCGATTACAAAGTGGTGCCGCCGCCACGTGAAATGATGAAACGCGATATGGAATCGTTAATCCATCATTTTAAATTATTCAGCGAAGGTTACGTGGTACCGAAGGGCGAAGCGTATGCAGCGATCGAGCACGCCAAAGGTGAATTCGGTGTGTATATTGTTGCGGATGGGGCGAATAAACCGTATCGCGTAAAAATGCGCGCGGCCAGTTATCCGCATTTAGCCGCATTAGAAGAGTTATGCAAAGGACACATGATCGCGGATTTGGTTGCCATTATTTCAACGATAGACGTGGTATTTGGTGAGGTGGATCGTTAATGATAGAGCCTAAAAACAGTTTCACATTAACAGCAAACATGCAGCGCGAAATTGATCACTGGTTGTCAAAATACCCGCCCGCAGAAAAACAATCGGCGTTGATTCCAGCATTAATGCTAGTGCAACGGTATAATGATAATTGGTTGCCGGCAGTGGCAATTGAAGCCGTGGCGGATTACCTCGGCGTGCCACATATTGCTGCTTTTGAAGCTGCTACATTTTATGATCTTTATAATTTAAAGCCAGTAGGCAAACATAAAATTGCATTGTGTACGAACGTTTCGTGTATGTTGCGCGGCAGCGATGAAATTTTAAGTTGTATTGAAAAGCGTCTGCAAATTAAACCTGGTGAAACAACTAAAGATGGCAAAGTTACCTTACGTACTGTGGAGTGTTTAGCGGCTTGTGTTGGTGCACCAATGTGTCAAGTGAATGATAAAGCCTATCATGAAAATTTGACGCCAGAAAAAATAGATAAGTTAATTGATGAATTGGTGGCTGAATGATGCTTAATGAAGTGTGCTATCGAACAATCGGTTTAGAGAAACCTTGGTCACTTAAGACGTATGAGAGTATTGGTGGTTACCAAGTGCTGCGTAAAATTATTCAAGAAAAAATGCCGCGTGAGAAAATTATTGAAGCGTTAAAAGCTTCATCTTTGCGTGGACGTGGTGGTGCCGGTTTTCCCACAGGATTAAAGTGGAGCTTTATGTCGCCAGACAGTCCTGGACCAAAATATTTCTTATGTAATTCCGATGAGAGTGAGCCTGGTACTTGCAAAGACCGCGATATTTTACGCTACAACCCACATCAATTATTTGAAGGCATAGCGATTGGTTGTTACACCATGGGCGTATCTGTGGCCTACAATTTTATGCGCGGTGAATTTTGGGAACAGTTTCAACGTTGTGAACAAGCACTCGCTGAAGCATATGCGGCCGGATTGTTAGGTAAAAATGTTTTAGGCTCAGCAATTGATATTGATATTTTTAATCACATGAGTGCTGGCGCTTATATTTGTGGTGAAGAAACGGCATTGATGAATTCGCTAGAAGGCAAAAAAGGCATGCCGCGTTTTAAACCGCCATTCCCTGCTAACTTTGGTTTATATGGTAGACCAACGACGATTAATAATACTGAAACCATCGCTTCAGTGCCGGTAATTTTACAAAAAGGTGCTGAGTGGTTTGAAAAATTAGGTAAACCTAAAAATGGTGGCACCAAGATATTTTGCATGAGTGGTCATTTAGCAAAGCCGGGTAATTTTGAAGTGCCATTGGGCACACCGTTTAAAACATTATTAGAAATGGCCGGTGGTGTATGGAAAGGGCGTCAATTAAAAGCCGTTATTCCAGGCGGCAGCTCGATGCCAGTGTTGCCGGCCGACGTCATTATGAAAACGGACATGGATTACGACAGTTTAATGCAAGCCGGTTCCATGCTGGGTTCAGCTGGTGTGATTGTGATGGATGATCATACCTGTATGGTAAAAGTATTAGAATGTATTTCGCATTTTTATAAACACGAATCGTGTGGACAATGCACACCTTGTCGCGAGGGTACCGGTTGGATTTTAAGATTGGTTACGGATATTCGTTTGGGTACAGCGCACGCAGATGACGTAGAACGATTACGTCGAGTAGCTAAAAATATTGAAGGTCGTACCATTTGCGCATTTGGTGAAGCAGCAGCATGGCCAGTGGCAGGAATGCTAAAACATTTTGGTAGTGAATTTATTTGGCATGCGGAAAATGGACCGTGTGAATTTTGTCAGTAATGATGATCGAGAGTAATTATGGTTGAAATTGAAATTGATGGTAAGGCGCTCACCGTTGCAGAAGGCAGCATGATTATTGAAGCAGCCGACAATGCCGGAATTTATATTCCGCGTTATTGTTATCATCGCAAATTATCTATCGCGGCGAATTGCCGCATGTGTTTAGTGGAAGTTGAAAAAGTAGGCAAGCCATTGCCAGCCTGTGCAACACCCATTACACCCGGTATGAAAGTATTTACGCAATCACAAAAAGCATTACAAGCGCAGCGCGCGGTGATGGAATTTTTATTGATTAACCATCCATTAGATTGCCCGATATGCGATCAAGGTGGTGAATGCGAATTACAAGATTTGTCGATGGGTTTTGGTCGCGGTTTTTCAACTTACAACGAGCCGAAGCGTTCTGTTTACAGCGAAAACATTGGCCCGCTTATTGAAACGTGGATGACGCGCTGTATTCATTGCACTCGCTGCGTGCGTTTTGGCGAAGAAATTGCGGGATTACGTGAATTAGGTGCCACTGGTCGCGGTGAAGATATGGAAATTGGCACTTACGTAAAACATTTTTTACGTTCTGAAGTGTCTGGCAATATTATTGATATTTGCCCGGTGGGGGCGTTGACTAATAAGCCCGCACGTTATGCTGGGCGGAGCTGGGAATATCGCGAACACCCTATGATTGGTGCCCACGATGCTTTTGGTGCCAACACCTTTGTGCACACTTATGGTTTTGAATACAAACCGCAACGTGAAGTTATGCGGGCGGTGCCACGGGAAAATGAAGCATTGAACGAAACCTGGATGTCGGATCGGGATCGTTATGGTGTGCATGGTTTATATCATGAAGCCCGTGTTTACAAACCACTAATGAAAAAAAACGATGAGTGGGTCGAAGTCGAGTGGGATCGAGCGCTGCTGGAAATTGCGGATCGCACGCATGCCATTGCACAAAACCAAGGACCCGCACAAATTGCGGCGATCGCTAATGCCAGTTCAACTATTGAAGAATTTTATTTGTTGCAAAAAATGTTGCGAGCATTAGGTTCAAACAACGTTGATTATCGTTATCGTGAACACGATTTTTCAGATCAAAATGCGATGCCACTTTATCCTGGTTTGGATTGTCATATTGCTGATTTAGAAGAGCACGAAGTCATTGTGATTTTGGGTACGAATGTGCGTTATGAAATGCCGCTATTGAATTTGCGCCTGCGCAAAGATGCGCGCTTAGACAAAGCCAAAGTCTACGCCATGAATTCGAAAAATTATTCTCACACTATCGAATTAACCGCAAATTGGTTAGTGCCTGCAGCACAATTATTAGATGCCTTAGCACAAGTTACCAAGGCGGTGGCACAAGAAAAAAAACATCCGTTACCTGAGTTAAGTGCAGTGGTAGTGAGTGAGCAGGCGCGTGAAATAGCGCTAGCGCTAATTAAAGCTGAAAAATCCACTATTATTTTTGGTGAGCAGATTATTACGCATCGTCATGCTGCTGTGTTTCGTTCCTTGTTATATACATTAAAAAAATTAACGGGCACGTATTTAGGTGAATTGACAGCAGGAGCTAATGCGGCGGGCGCTTATTTAGCGGGCATGGTGCCGCATCGTTTAGCATGCGGTCGTGTTGTTGACACACCAGGTAAAAACGCTAAAGCGTTGTTAACAACCGAATCCGTGCGCGCTTATTTTTTGTTAGGTGTGGAGCCAGAATTGGATTTTGCGTATGGCAGCGTAGCATTAGCCAATTTAGAAAAAGCTGGATTAGTGGTGTGCATGTCAACTTACACCTCAGAACAAATGAAACGCTATGCCGATTTTATTTTACCGATTTCACCGTTTACGGAATCAGGTGGTACCTATGTGAATTTGGAAGGACGCTGGCAAACGTTTAATCCAGTCAGCGTGCCATGTGAAGAATCGCGTCCCGCTTGGAAAGTGTTGCGTGTGTTGGCGAATTTTATGCAGCTGGATGGGTTTGATTATAAAACGGTGCATGAAGTGCAACAAGAATTGCAACAACATGTTGAAGAAAGCGCGGTACAACACGAATACAGTTATACATTTAGCAGCTTGCCACCGGTTGACACACGTTTGATGCGTTTGGCGCCGTGGCTAATGTATCGCGTCGATCCAATTGTTAGGCATTCAGTTCCATTACAAGAAGCCATGATGCATTACACTTTGCTGTCAGTGAACAGTGCTACGGCGCAAAAATATCAACTCAATGCAGATGAAGAAGTGTTGGTGGTGCAGGCTGGCGATGTGATTGAAGCAAGGCTCACGCTTGATGAGCGACTGGCTGATGATACGGTATGGTTGCCAAGTGGTATTATACAAACCGCCGCCTTTGGTGATGGCATGGGTGCTGTCGAACTAAAACAAATAGAACTTAAGTGAATTTATGTTAAGCGAACAGTTGCTAACGTTACTTTGGATCATCATTAAGATTGTCATGATCTTGGTGCCGCTGTTTATTGCTGTGGCTTACGTGACGATGGCTGAGCGTAAAGTTATTGGTTACATGCAAGGACGTATCGGTCCAAACCGTGTTGGCATAAAAGGGTTAGGTCAACCGATTGCTGACACAATAAAATTATTAATGAAAGAAGTGATTACGCCCAGTGCCTCTAATCGCTATTTATTTTTTTTAGCACCGATGTTGTCAATTGCACCAGCTTTAGCAGCGTGGGCTGCTATTCCATTTAGTGATGGTTGGGTGTTAGCGAACATCAATGCGGGCCTTTTATATATATTTGCCATGAGTTCGTTAGGTGTGTACGGTATTTTAATTGCGGGTTGGGCATCAAATTCCAAATACGCTTTTTTTGGTGCGTTGCGTTCAGCAGCACAAGTGGTGTCATATGAAATTGCCATGGGCTTTACCTTAGTGGGTGTGTTGTTGGCGGCGGGTTCACTTAATTTATCCACTATTGTGCTGCACCAAAGTGGGGGCGTTTGGCATTGGTATTGGCTGCCATTGTTTCCACTGTTTGTGGTGTATTGGATTTCAGGTGTGGCAGAAACCAATCGCGCTCCGTTTGACGTTGCTGAAGGTGAATCGGAAATTGTGGCCGGCTTCCACGTTGAATATTCGGGCATGGGGTTTGCGATTTTCTTTTTAGCTGAATACGCCAACATGATTTTAATTTCGGCTGTAGCCAGTTTATTATTTTTAGGTGGTTGGTTATCTCCGTTTCAAGGCATCCCATTATTAGGTGCATTCTTTTCTTGGGTTCCGGGTTTGTTCTGGTTTGTGATTAAAATGGCGTTTTTTATTTTCTTGTATTTTTGGATGCGCGCGACTTTTCCGCGGTATCGTTACGATCAATTAATGCGTTTAGGTTGGAAGGTTTTAATTCCAGTGACATTGGTGTGGTTAGTGGTGGTGGCTTTTGCCGTCAAACTTCATTTGGGGATTTGGTTTAGGTAAACACGATGAAAGCGATACTAAAATTTATAAAAACATTTACGCTGTGGGAATTGCTAAAAGGTTTGGCCATCACGTTGCGGTATTTTTTCAAACCCAAAAACACCATCCAATATCCAGAAGAAGAAACCCCGATTTCACCACGCTTTCGTGGCATGCTCGCATTGCGTCGTTATCCCAATGGTGAAGAGCGTTGTATTGCCTGTAAATTATGTGAGGCGGTGTGTCCGGCTTGCGCAATTACTATTGAAGCCGGTCCGCGACGTGACGACGGTTCACGCCGCACCACCCGTTATGACATCGACGTTTTTAAATGTATTAATTGCGGCTTTTGTGAAGAAGCTTGCCCAGTCGATGCTGTGGTTTGCACCGATGAAATGCACTATCACATAGATCATCGCGGCCAGAATATAGCAACCAAAGAAAAATTATTGATGTTGGGTGACCTTTACGAGCAGCGTATTGCACGTGATCGAGCGGAAGACAAAGCGTATCGATGATGTTAATTAAATGATTTGAATAAGAGGCACGAAATTGTTTCCGATATACCAAGTAGTTTTTTATTTTTTTGCAGCACTGCTCATTGCGAGCAGTTGTGCCGTTATTTTTTCCCGTAATCCAGTGCACGCGGTGTTGTTTTTGGTGGTGGCATTTTTTGACAGTGCGGTGCTATGGATGTTGTTGCAAGCTGAGTTTTTGTCATTGGTGCTGATCTTTGTTTATGTCGGCGCGGTGATGACACTGTTTTTATTTGTGGTGATGATGTTAAACATTGACTTGGTTAAAACACGTGAAAAATTTGTGCGTTTTTTGCCGTTTGCGTTATTTGTGATGGTGATATTTGTTGGCACGTTGCTCACCGCGTACTTACCGCACCACATGCCGCAGTTAGCGCAAGCGAAATTGCCCGTCGTTGGCAGTGATTATAGTAATACGTTGGCTCTGGGCGAATTGCTGTTTACGCAGTATTTATATCCATTTGAAATTGGCGGAGCAATTTTATTGGTGGCTATCATTGCTGCGATTGCGTTGGCGTTTACTGGACGCAAGCCTAATACCAAAGTGCAAAACGTTACGCAGCAGCATGCCGTAACTAAAAAGCAGCGTTTAAAAATTATTAAAATGCGGGCCGACAAACCATGATTCCATTAAACGATTATCTTATTCTAGGCGCTATTTTGTTCGGCATCAGTTTTGCGGGGATTATTATTAACCGTAAAAATTTAATTGTTCTGCTGATGTGCATTGAATTGATGTTGCTGGCAGTTAACACCAACTTTATTGCGTTTGCATCGTATTTTAATTCTGGCGCGGGAGAGATATTTGTGTTTTTTATTTTAACCGTAGCTGCGGCAGAATCCGCGATTGGTTTGGCAATATTGGTTTTATTTTATCGCAAACGCGGCAGCATTAATGTCGCTAATATGAATGAATTGAAGGGTTAAACAGTGGATGCATTACTAAACAGTTTAACGCTAGCGTGTGTGTTTGCACCGTTAGTAGGCGCGATCATTGCTGGAGTAGCTGGAAAATGGATTGGTCGTGGCGGTGCAAAATACGTAACCATCTTATTAATGCTGGTGTCGTTTGTGTGTGCGGCGATTATTTTCAAAATCGTGGTAATAGATAATCAGCAATTAAATTCCGTCTTGTATACCTGGGGAGCCAGTGGCAGTTTTCATTTTAATGTGGGCTTTTTAATTGATCGCTTAACCGCAGTGATGATGATTACCGTTACTTTTGTGGCACTATTGGTGCATATATATAGTATCGGTTATATGGCCGATGACGATGGCTTCCAACGATTTTTTGCCTACATGTCGCTGTTTACGTTTGCGATGTTATTGCTGGTCACAGCGAATAATTTCTTTCAGTTATTTGTTGGTTGGGAAGGAGTAGGGCTGGTTTCGTATTTGCTAATTGGTTTTTGGTTTAATAAGGAATCAGCAGCCGTTGGCAGTCTGAAAGCGTTTATTGTTAATCGGGTGGGTGATTTTGGTTTTATTTTAGGAATTGCAGCACTGCTCGATAACGTTGGCAGTATTGATTATAAAGACGTGTTCGCCAATGCTAGTACATTAGCCAGCAAACAAATTACCCTTTTTGCAGGTCACCACTGGTCACTCGATACCGTGATTTGTATTTTATTATTTATTGGCGCTATGGGTAAATCGGCACAAATTCCGTTGCATGTGTGGTTGCCAGAATCAATGGAAGGTCCTACACCGATTTCAGCTCTCATTCATGCTGCCACCATGGTAACAGCTGGCGTGTTTATGGTAGCGCGCATCTCACCATTAATGGAATTATCGCCAACTGCATTAAGTGTGGTGATGATAGTGGGTGCTACCGGTGCTTTATTTTTAGGGTTATTAGCGTTTGTTGAAAACGATATCAAACGCGTTATTGCATTTTCAACTATGTCGCAGTTAGGTTATATGATGGCAGCCGACGGTGCTTCGGCATACTCAGCCGGTATTTTCCATTTAATGACCCACGCTTGTTTTAAAGCGTTGCTATTTTTAGCCGCAGGTTCCGTGATTATCGCCCTGCATCACGAGCAAGACTTGCGTAAAATGGGTGGCCTTAAAAAATATTTACCGGTAACGTGCATTACGTTTTTGATTGGTGCATTAGCATTAGCGGCTATTCCACCGTTTGCGGGTTTTTATTCTAAAGACGCCATCATTGAAGCGGTGCGCATTTCTACCATTCCAGGGGCAGGCTATTCATTTGTGTGTTTATTAGTTGGCGGTTTTGTGACAGGTTATTATATTTTTCGTGCTTACTTTATGGCGTTTCATGGCAAGGAGCGCTTGTCCGCAGAGGTGAAAGCGCATTTGCATGAAACGCCTTGGTCAATGCGGTTGCCACTTATTTTATTAGCCATTCCCTCGTTATTTTTAGGTATGGTGATGATTAAGCCGATGTTGTATAGCTCGCCAGGAATTTTAGGTAGCAGCATTACCGTGCTGCCGCAATACAATGTGCTGGCTAAAATGTCGTTGGATTTTCATAGCGCTTGGCAGACATTCTTGCATTCCTTTATTACGTTGCCATTTTGGTTTGCGGTTGGCGGTATCGTGTTGGCGGGTTTTAATGTGTTGGTGGCGCCAAAAGTGCCGGCGTTTTTACAACGGCATGGCAAATGGCTTTACAACATTTTGATTTACAAATACGGCTTTGATGCGTTTAATCAATGGTTTTTTGTTAGCGGTACGCGGGTGCTGAGCCGATTTTTTTATCGCTTTGCGGACGTTAAATTAATTGATCAAGGTTTAGTAGGTGGCAGTGGTAAAACCATGGTGCAATTATCGCGGTTGTTGCGTTTTTTCCAGTCGGGTTATTTGTATCACTACGTGCTGGTTATGATTATTGGCTTGGTGGCCTTTTTATTATGGATGCTGTATTGAGATGTTAGAACATTTACCATTACTGAGTTTATTAATTTGGGTGCCCATTTTAGGCGCGTTGCCGCTGGTGTTTTTTAATAGCGCCACCAAAGCAAAGCAAGCGCGAATTTGGGCGTTAATCGTGTCGCTGGTTTCATTAGCTTTGTGTTTGCCGTTGTGGTTTGGCTTCGATCAACACACCGCTGTGATGCAGTTTACCGAAATGCACCAATGGATACCGGTGTTGCAAATTCAATATTCGTTAGGCGTGGATGGCATTTCCATGCCGTTGATTGTGCTAACCACCTTTACCACTTTAATTGTGGTGTTGGCTTCTTTCACCATGGTGCAAGATAAAGTGGCGCAGTACCTAGCAAATTTTTTAATTATGCAGGGTGCGGTTATTGGTGTATTTGCCTCACTTGACTCGATTTTATTTTATTTCTTTTGGGAAGCCATGCTGATTCCAATGTACCTCAGTATCGGTGTGTGGGGAATGGAAAAACGCTCCGCTGCGGCGATGAAGTTTTTCATTTACACATTCTTGGGTTCCGCGTTGTTACTGGTCGCGTTATTGTATTTGCGCATGCAAAGCGGCAGCTTTGAAATTTTGAGTTTTTATCACCTCAAAATGACCATGGCAGTGCAGATATTTATTTTCCTAGGTTTTTTAATTGCCTTTGCGATTAAAGTGCCGATGTGGCCAGTGCATACTTGGTTGCCCGATGCACACACTGAAGCACCTGTTGGGGGTTCGGTTGTGTTAGCCGCATTAATGTTAAAAATTGGTGCTTATGGTTTCTTGCGTTTTTCATTACCGATTGTGCCTGACGCGGCGCGTTCATTGGACTGGCTGATGATTGTGTTGTCGTTAATCGCCATTGTGTATATTGGCTTTATTGCCATTGCGCAAACAGACATGAAAAAACTCATTGCTTATTCATCTGTTGCTCACATGGGATTTGTCACGCTGGGTTGTTTTATGATTTATCTTATTGTGGGTCGTACCGGCAATATGCCCGATGCGTACATGAGTTTAGAAGGCGCGATGGTGCAAATGATTTCACATGCCTTTGGTTCTGGCGCTTTGTTTTTAGCGTTTGGGGTGTTGTATCAGCAAATGCACACTCGTTATATCAAAGAGTTTGGCGGCATCGCCAAAACCATGCCGCTATTGGCTGCCTTTTTTATGTTGTTTGTGATGTCGAATGTGGGCTTGCCAGGCACCTCGGGTTTCGTGGGTGAATTCATGATTATTCTCAGTACCTTTAAAACCAGTTTCTGGGTGACCTTCTTTGCTGCATCGACATTAGTGATTGGGGCCATTTACACTTTATGGATGTATAAGCGTGTATTTTTTGGTGCGATTGTCAGTGATAAAGTAGCAAGTTTAAAACCGATGAGCCATCTGGATACGTTTACTTTTGCGCTTTTAGCCGCGGGTATTTTTTGGATTGGTTTATACCCCAATCCGTTGTTGAATGTGTTTCATGCGTCTGTCGCTCATCTGCTACACTTGAGCTTGTCATCGCGCTTGTGATGATTAATAAGGAGATAAAGCTATGATAAATAAAAAAATGAAACGTGTGCTGCGCTTGATAGTGCTAGCTAGCGTTTGTGGATTTTTAATCGGTTGTGATAACAATTACGATGAGCCAGAAATTTTTGGTATTCCCGATAGTGTGTGGAGTCGTATGTCACGCCATCAACGTGAGACGGTAACAGAAAGACAAACACGTGGTAACGCTACCGCGGTGAATGGCAAATTGTTTGCTAAGTGTCTTGCTCATTGCCAATCAGCCATCAGTGGTGCAACGGGCATTGATAAAGTGTGCTTTGGCAGCTGTTTGCAGGACGCTGGCGCCGGTAAAACACCAGCTATAACACCAGGTGTGGTTAACCACTCGGCGTTTAGTGGTGATTAATTGTAACTACTCAGGTAGCGATGAAGATGAGCTGCAAATTGGCAAGAACGAGACAAGGTTGAACGTAAAATTGACGAAAAAGCAGAGTGTACACTTTGTACATGAGCATTTTGAGGAACTTTTATGTTCAAGATTGGCCGTTATTGCCGATTTCAATCCATAAGCTTGGAATTTACAGTAAAAGGTTAGGTAAAATGTCACTAGTAATGCAATTAAATTTATTATCACCAGAAATCGTGTTGTTGGTGATGAGTTGCGTGGTGTTGTTGGTAGGGTTATTTACTCAGCGCAATGACGCCGTGGTGTTTTGCCTAACATTGTTAACTTTAGCAGTAGTATTTGTTTTATCGTTACATCAGTTTACGTTATTGAATGATCACGAAGCATTGTATGCGTTTAATAACGGTTATGTGCTGGATCGCTTATCTATCGTGATTAAACTTTTTATTAATGTCACCGTGATGTTAACGTTTTTATATTCCTACGCTTACAATCGCGAACGCAATATTCCCAATTTAGAGTTTTATGTGCTGGGACTGTTTTCGTTATTGGGCATGATGGTATTAATTTCAGCGCACAATTTATTGGTGTTGTATTTGGGCTTGGAATTATTGGCCTTACCCAATTACGCGATGGTCGCGTTATGGCGTACGCACGAACACAGTATTGAAGCAGGCATGAAGTATTTTGTGATTGGTGCCGTGGCATCGGGCATGTTGTTGTATGGTTTGTCATTGCTGTATGGTGCGACCAAAAGTTTGGATATCACTGCTATTGCCCACGCTAACTTGCTTGGTGCGGATCATATTTTATTTTTAATTGGCATGGTGTTTGTGGTGGTGGGTATTGCATTTAAATTAGGTGCAGCGCCATTTCATATGTGGGTGCCGGATGTGTATCAAGGTGCGCCGACGTCAGTGACTTTATTTATCGCCGGTGCAGCCAAAGTGGCGGCTTTTGCATTAGCCGTGCGTTTATTAGCCGAAACATTACCCGCAATGGTATTGCATTGGCAGTGGTTGTTAATTGTTATTTCGTTATTGTCGATGGCGGTGGGTAATATTGCAGCGATTATTCAAAATAATTTAAAACGCATGTTAGCGTACTCTTCGGTTGCGCACATGGGTTACATGCTATTGGGATTTTTGTGCGCCACACCACGCGGTTACGCTAGCGCCTTGTTTTATACCTTAACTTACGCCCTAATGACGTTAGCGGCATTCGGCATGATTTTATTGTTATCACGCAAAGGGTTTGAAGCCGAAGACATAGAAGATTTTAGCGGCTTGAATAATTCTCATCCTTGGCTCGCGCTGATGATGTTAATCATTATGTTTTCACTCGCGGGCATTCCACCATTAGTGGGTTTTATTGCTAAGCTCGGTGTATTAGAAGCGTTAATTCAAGCGCACTTTGTGTGGTTAGCGGTGGTGGCGATTTTATTCGCGGTGATTGGTTCTTATTATTATTTGCGTGTGGTTAAAGTAATGTATTTTGAAAAAACCGAAAGACCCATGCAATTGACTTGTGGCTTGGGCGTTAAAATTGCTATGAGCATTAATAGCTTGCTCGTCCTTGCCATTGGTGTTTTCCCCGCGTGGTTATTTCAGTTAGCGCATTATGCGTTTTGGAGTTAGTTGATTTTCGTTGTTGCTTTTTTTCACTGTCGCGATTAATAGCTTAATAAACTCTGCGGTTGTCTCATCGCCGCTATAATTTCTTGTTTTGCCGCAGCAGCATTTTCTTTGTCCATTGTGATGCTTAATCTTTCAAAAACCAAATTAAAAGCAGTTGCTGAGGTATCGATTTTATTGAAGCAACGCGTTAATAAGCGCGTCGGAATACACAGCGCTTCTGCAAGTGACAGTGTTTCATTTTGTGCTTGCTGATTTTGTACAGTATAGGGTTTAGTAAAAAATTTAATTAGGTCAGTAGGAGCATCTGTATCATCGCACAATGCCGCAAAAACATTTTTGATTAAATCAGCTTTTGCTGCCGATTCGCCCGTTTCGTAGCGAAAAAAATTGCAGCTGTTAGCTCTCGCGTTAAATCGATCTAGGTTTTCTTTAATTATTGCGGCTATTGTACCTGCTTCATAACGGTTTTTGGCGTAGCTTATGTATGATTTTTTATTTTTAGCTTCAGTTTCATTTTCAAGGTTTAATGGTGGTAGAGGCGGGAAAGTGCCTCTTTGATGCTCATTGATAGTTGCTAGCCTAAAGGGCGAGGTGGATGAAAGTTGAGGCGAGCCGGGTGTTATATATTCACCAACCTTTCTTCCTTGAGGTGCTTCTGATTCCTCTTCTTCCTCTTCTTTAGTATCTTCAGAATTTCCTTTGTATTGGCTCTCGTCAAGCTTGGGCGGCAACAAGTTCTTATTAGCTTCATTTTCAGCGGCTGGTTGCAACTTATTTTTTATTTCGGAAATGGTATAAGGCGAAGCGAGAAAGTTGCGAACCAATTTATTTGTTACGTTATCAAAACTTTGTGTGGTGCCATACAAACTATAATCATTATCATTCAGCCATCTTTGTGCTTGGCTTCGTTTTAGGCAAAGTGCTTTTGCCAGAGAAATTGTAATTTCTTCCCCTTGAAATGTAATCTTTACTTCTTTAGTCAAAAGTGTAGAAATAAGACAAACGTCGTTTTCACTTGCCTCAAGTAGTTTCGCCAATGTGGCTTTGATTATAGCGATTTTACCTTGGGTGGCAGCGCGGGTATTGTAGAAAAAACAAAAAGGAGTATTTTTTTGCTGGTTAAGCCGCTTGACTTCTGCGTCGATTATTTGCTTTATGAATGCACGGTTTTTGTGAGATAAAGTTTGTAGCTGTTTAATGCGCTGATTTCTAGCCTCAGCTTGTTGTTCATCGTTCCTATTGGGATTATTAAAACTTGCACACATTTGCTCACTCTTTAATAAGGAGTGAATAAGTTTAACGGGCCTGTATTAAGTCAAAATTAAAGCTATAAGCGATTCAGCCTTGGATTGCCATTTTTGAACAGGCTCTTAGGTTATGAATTTTTTTGATAGCCTAACAGTAAATTAATTTTAACTGCGTATAGTCATTCAAAATAATTTAAATAAGGTGGGTTTTTGTGGGACCGTTATATGATGGGTTAGATTTAAGGGGCAACAATAATAATTCGGATAGGAATGCGCCCATGTCCGAATTGGGCCAGCGAGGCGCACCGGCTGAGAGTGATACTAAGTATAAGATTGGTTTTCTCGTCTCCCAAGAGGACAGCTCTCGCTACTGTTTGTTTGAAAAAATTGGGCCTACAGCTTTTCATTTACCACCCTCAGTTTCCGTTTTAAATTCTGATGCAGATTCAAATTCAGACTCGGATGCGAGTAGTGAGCCAGACCCGCAGCAAAATGCCGCTCCTTCATACGAGGCGCGCCAAAAATTAAAACGTGGTGCCGAATCCCCCGAAGCTAAGCCGGCGCAAGCAGCAGATGCGGTAAAATCAAAAAGGCCGAAGGTCTATAAGCCCCATGTTAATACCATGATCAAGTGGTATGCGGCATTATGTGCTTATTTATTGTGGCAAAATACTCGGCTGCCTTCGCTGCACATTGCGCGCATTGCGCTGGATGTATTGTTTAAATTATACGACCGTAAAAAAAGCTTAACTGATCAGGAAATGGTTGCATCCTATCGAATGATTACGCAAGAACAAGAGGGTGTGCCAACTTCTGCAACTTTAATGGGTTGGGTTAACGCCACCAATATTCCAAATGAGCAAGCAGCACGCTCGCGTGAAGCAGTATCAGGTTTAGCGACAGCATTTAATTCTATTGTTATGCCAAGGCGGCAATTATCATCCTGTTCACAGGGTAGTTTGGCTGCGCAATTGCAAAAGCTTCCTCGACCACCGCGCCCCATTTAATTTTTCGCTTTGACCATGGTGGATTGCGGTCAGAATACCTTGAGTTTTATTTCATTCCTCTATACCATAGGCCTTCGATGATGCGGGGTGGAGCAGTCTGGCAGCTCGTCGGGCTCATAACCCGAAGGTCGTAGGTTCAAATCCTACCCCCGCTACCAGATTTAAGTGAATGATTTTATTTAGAAAAGGGCTTTGAGCCCTTTTTTGTTGGTAAAAAAGACATGGTACAAGCCGCCACAAAAATTGAAGCAATAGTTGCACCGGTCGTTAACGCGTTGGGATTTGATTTGTACGCGTGTGTGCTGCGTGCCAATGGTCGTTCCAGTGTGTTGCAGGTGTTGGTCGAAGGACCTAATGGTTTAACATTAGATGATTGTGCCAGCATCAGTCGTCAACTGTGCACAACATTGGATGTAGTGGATCCAATTGCTGGCCGCTACACTTTGGAAGTGTCTTCTCCCGGAATGGATCGGCCACTATTGCATGAGACACATTACCAACGTGCACTGGCGAAAACAGCTAAGATCAAAACGCGACGTGCCATTGCTGACAAACGCACGTTTATTGGAAAAATAATAAAAGTCGCAGACGGTAAAGTAACCTTAGCCTTGGATGAAGGTGAAATGGAAGTAACGATAACGGATATCGACAAAGCACGATTAATTATAGAGGTGTAACAATAATGCCAAGACGTAAAAAAGAAACGCAAGCAGTCGGCAAAGCAAATAAAGACATGTTGCTGATAGTAGATTCCATGGCAAATGAACGTGGCGTGTCAAAAGACACTATTTATGCAGCGATTGAAGAAGCGTTAGCCTCTGCAACCGCCAAAGGTTATCCCGATGAAGAAGTGGATATTCGAGTGACTATTAATCGCGATAGCGGTGAGTACGAAAGTTTTCGTCGCTGGACGGTGGTGGCTGATGATGAAGACGTGGAATTTCCTGAAAAGATTATTCGCTTAAGCAAAGCGCACGAAACGGATGCGGAATTAGATCTAGGTGATGTAATTGAAGAACAAGTGGAATCGGTATCGTTACGCCGTATTGCAGCTCAACAAGTGAAACACGTGATTTTACAAAAAGTACGTGAAGCAGAGCGCACTAAAATTGCCAACCAATTTCAAAAACAAATGGGCGAATTGCTCATGGGTGTAGTTAAGCGCGTTACCCGCGATAACATTATTTTAGATGTGGGCAATAATGCAGAAGCGTTGTTATTACGTGAAGAAATGATTGCGCGTGAAATTTTTCGTATCAATGATCGCATTCGTGGCTATCTTTATGAAGTGCGTGAAGATCGGCGTGGACCGCAATTATTAGTGTCACGCACACGCCCTGAATTTTTAATGGAACTGTTTAAAATTGAAGTGCCTGAAATTGGTGAAGAAGTGATTGAAATCAAAGCGGCTGCACGTGACGCTGGTTCACGCGCCAAAATCGCGGTGAAAACCAACGACGGTCGTATTGATCCAATCGGTGCCTGTGTCGGTATGCGTGGTTCACGTGTACAAGCGGTTTCAAATGAATTAAATGGTGAGCGCATTGATATTGTGTTGTGGGATGATAACCCCGCGCAGTTAGTTATTAATGCGATGGCGCCGGCTGAAGTGGCCTCCATTGTTGTGGATGAAGACACGCACACTATGGATATCGCCGTAAAAGAAGAACAATTATCACAAGCGATTGGTCGCAGTGGCCAAAACATTCGTTTGGCCAGTGAATTAACCGGCTGGACGTTAAATGTAATGAGCGAAGCTGACATGGCGACTAAGCATGAAGGTGAAGCAGCAAAAGTGAAAAATTTATTTAAGGAACGTTTGGCTGTTGATGAAGCGGTTGCGGAAGTGCTCGTGCAAGAAGGGTTTAATAATATTGATCAATTAGCTTATATCACGCCTGAAGAATTATCGGGTATTGAGGGCTTTGATGAAAAAATTGCTGAAGAATTACAACAGCGCGCGAGCGATTATTTGTTGACGCAAGAAATTGTTAAAGAAGAAGAACGTCAACCTGCAGCCGATTTATTAGAAGTAGCGGGAATTGATATGCCATTAGCACAACAGTTAGCGGCAAAAGGTATTACAACACGTGATGATTTGGCTGAGCAGTCAGTAGATGAACTGCAAGAGTGCATTGAAATAGACGATGAAAACGCAGCAAAATTAATTATGGCCGCACGTGCACATTGGTTTGTAGAAGAATAGTTATTAGGGGAATGCAGTATGGCAGAGAGCGTCAAAGAATTAGCAGGCAAGGTCCACAAAGATCCGCAGTTGTTAATGCAGCAGTTGCGTGAAGCAGGCATTGCAGTAAAAAGCATTGATGATTCGCTGTCAA
>JBGTHB010000119.1:0-10976 GCA_041746415.1 Coxiellaceae bacterium
CAGTCTTTTAGGACAACGCAGCGTTAACTTTGTGGTCGCATTTACCGGTGTTTTGAATGCTAAGTACGCAAAATAAAGCAGTATTAAAGCACCACCCACTCCAACAATTTTAAGCGTTAATGGATGTTGTAATACCACAAACGCACCCGCTGATAATAAAATTAAATAAGTGACATCAGCTAAACACGCACCTAACCCAAAACAAAAACCAGTGATGGCACCAAATTGCAAATTACGCCGAATAATTTCAAGATTCATCGGGCCTATTGGAATAGCCGCACCCCAGCCCAACAATAAAGCTAATATAAATTTATGCAGCATGAAAAAATACCCGCCACATTATTGCTCCTACAGCTCCGCCTAATAAAGGGCCTACAATGGGCACCCATGCATAATGCCAATCAGAAGTTCCCTTGCCGGCAATCGGTAGCACTGCATGCGCAATACGCGGACCTAAATCCCGTGCCGGATTAATGGCATAACCTGTTGGGCCACCTAATGACAAACCAATGCCCCACACTAGAATGCCTACTAAATACGGCCCCATCCCAGTAGCGGGATGACTCAACGTGGCTTTACCAAATATCGCCGCGACACCGAGGACTAACACCAGTGAAGCAATAAATTCACATAATAAATTAGCAGGATAACAGCGAATTGCTGGCGCTGTACTGAACACCAATAGTTTGTAAGTAGGATTTTCGGTTGCGCGCCAATGCGGTAAATAGACTAACCACACCACAATGGCACCAATAAAGGCACCGATTAATTGCGCCAACATCATAATCATCATTTGCGAAAATGAATATAAACCAATTAAATATTTTGACAGTGATACCGCCGGATTAATATCCGCGTTCATTGATCCAGACGATTGCGCTACAAAAACGCCGATTACGACAGCCACAAACCAACCCGTAGTAATCACTATCCAGCCACTTTCTTCACCTTTTGAGCGCTTTAATAAAACATTCGCTACAGCTCCTGCACCCAAAATAATCAGCATCATGGTGCCAAGCAGTTCACCAATAAAAATAGATTGCATGCTTATTTCCTCGAATAATTTTTGATGAATTTATCTAATACCTGCGTTTGCTCAGCCGACAAAAACAATCCTAATTTTGAGCGCAACCACAATAATGAATGTGCTGATTCCACCCATTCGTTATTAATTAAATACTCAACTTCTTTTTGATATAAATCCGCACCAAAGTGCTGACCTAAGTCTTCAAGTGCTGAACAATTTTGTATGATATGCGCCATACGACAACCATAGGATTCATATAAACGTTCATACATTGGGCGCGGCAACCAATTAAAGTGTTGCGTGAGCTGCTGCTCTGCACCTGGCAAAGCGCGTGCTTTCGTCCAGGGAGTTTCCATTTGGGGAAAATAGGATTTTAATTTTGCCAATACTTCCTCGGCTAAAATGCGATGCGTTGTTAATTTACCACCAAAAATCGATAACACAGGCGCTTGCAAGTGACCTGCTTGTAAATCTAAATGGTATTCACGGGTGATCTGCGCCGGCAATAATTCCGCATCATCATACAATGGCCTCACTCCAGCGTAACTCCAGTTTATGCTATTTTTATCAATGGCTTTGCTAAAAAAGTGATTAACCGCATCACATAAATAATCAATTTCATCTGGCGTGATTTCGACTTTATTTAAATCACCATAATAATTTACATCAGTGGTGCCAATTAAACTGAATACATTTTTATAAGGAATAACAAAAATAATGCGCTTATCTTTATTCTGTAAAATATAGGCATAATCACCCTCGTAAAGTTTAGGTACAGTAAAGTGGCTGCCCTTAACCCACTTTACCTTTGACTTTACGTTCAGCTTTAACTGCTGGTTTAAAATCTCCGTTACCCAAGGCCCAGCCGCATTTACCAACGCTTTGGCGTAAACCTGCGTTTGCTGCTGATTGCGCTGATTTTCAATAGTTACACACCAATGATCTGCAAAGCGTTGCGCAGCAATTACTTTTGTATAAAGCTGTATTGTTGCGCCATTTTCTCGCGCTTGGATTGCATTTAACAATACTAAACGCACATCGCTAGTACGACAGTCACTATAAACAAAACCGGTAGTAAATTGCTTTTTTAGCGCTGCTCCATAACCGGATTGCGTTAAATCAACTTGTTTTGAAGTAGCAATTTTGCGGCATCTAGCTAAATGGTCATATAAAAATAGACCTAAACGAATCATCCACTTGGGTCGCAAATGTGCGGCATAAGGTAATACAAACTGCAATGGGCGAATCATAAATGGTGCTTTATTGAGTAATACTTCTCGCTCTAACAGAGATTCGCGTACCAACTTAAATTGGTATTGTTCTAAATAGCGCAAACCACCGTGAATTAATTTAGTGCTAGCCCAAGAAGTGTGAGAAGCGAGATCGTCTTTTTCGCATAATATAACATTTAAACCGCGCCCGGCAGCATCATTGGCAACAGCAACACCATTAATGCCGCCACCAATCACCATTAAATCGTATTTAACCGCTGCTTTCATGTTCAACCTTGAATTTTAAGCCCTACATAAATGTGTAATAATACCAGCTCACCGGTGCGCACAGCAAAGACTACAAGAGGAATCATGAGTAAGCACATTATCGTAATTGATCAAGGCACCACCAGCACCCGCGCTGTGCTTTTTAATGAACTTGGCCAGGCACAAGCGCAGCATCAAATCAGCTTACACCAATACTATCCTCAATTGGGTTGGGTTGAGCACAGCCCAGAAGAAATTTGGCAAGCAACCTTAAGCTGTATTGAAAAAGTGCTCGCAAAATCTACCCTTGCCGCAGCAAAAATCAGTTGTATTGGCATAACCAATCAACGCGAGACAACAATAATTTGGAATAAACATACTGGTAAACCTATTTATAACGCTATTGTGTGGCAAGACCGCCGCACTGCTGAGTTTTGTCGTGCGCATCAAGACAAAGAAAAAATGCTGCAGCAAAAAACGGGCTTGGTTTTAGACCCTTACTTTTCAGCTACAAAAATTAAATGGATATTGGAAAACACTGATTATAAAGTTGAAGATTTACTTTTTGGCACCATAGATACATTTTTATTGTGGCGCTTAACTAAAGGTAAAAGCCATTTTACTGACATCACTAATGCCTCACGCACAGCCTTATTTAACTTGCAAACCAAACAATGGGATAAAGAATTACTGGAATTATTTAACGTGCCAGCATCAATTTTGCCTAGCGTACAACCGAATGTTGCTGACTTTGGCTATTGTGACCCAAGCTATTTTGGCGCTGAAATTCCCATTACAGCTATGATTGGCGATCAACAATCGGCGGCGATTGGCCAGGCTTGTATACACCCTGGCATGGTTAAGTCAACTTATGGCACTGGTTGTTTTATGTTGATGAACACCGGTAGCTTATTAATCCAATCTCGTCATCGCTTGTTAAGTACTATTGCCTTTCAAATAAATAATCAATTAAGTTACGCCATTGAGGGCAGTATTTTTATTGCGGGCGCTGCAATTCAATGGCTGCGTGACAATTTAAAGATAATCGACTCCAGTCAGGAAAGCGCTTTATTAGCTGAGCGCATCGAAGATAATGGTGGGGTTTATTTTGTGCCTGCCTTTACAGGCTTAGGCGCGCCCCACTGGCAACCCGATGTGCGCGGCACGATATTTGGAATCACACGTGATACACGTCGAGCACACATAATACGTGCTGCGTTAGAAGGTGTCTGCTATGAAACAAAAGATTTAATCGAAGCTATAGAAAAAGATGGGGTAAAAAATATTGAAACTATACGTGTAGACGGCGGCATGGTTAAAAACGAATGGATGTTGCAGTTTTTAGCGGATATTGTGGGCCTGCCTGTTGAGCGTGCCGAAAACATTGAAAGCACCGCATTAGGTGCGGCATTTTTAGCTGGTCTAGGTGCTGGAATTTACCACTCATTAAATGACGTTAACCATATTTGGCGCGGCCAAGAAAAACATCAGCCAACTATGTCGCAAGAAAAACAACATCAATTATACGGGCAATGGCGACGTTATATCGAAATGCTTACTTCAATACAGTAGCGAGTCTGTCACAAAATTGTTGTACCTACTCAGGTACCGATGAAGATGATCTGCAAATTGACAAGAACGAGACAAGGTTGAACGTAAAATTAACGAAAAAGCAGAGTGTACGCATTGTACATGAGCATTTTGAGGCTAATTTTACGTTTAAGATTGGCCGTTATTGCCGATTTTAATCTATAAGCACAATTACCCACGCAATCTATAGCCTTTTTTCATAAGTGACAACACTGCAACAAACAGCGCAATAAACAACACCAACAATGCCAACATAGCAGGCAGCACTTCACTGTGATTAATGCTTAAAAAGCCATAACGAAAACAATCCACAATATAAAAAAGCGGGTTAAGTAAACTCAAATGTTGCCAAAATGGACTTAATAAATTAACAGAATAAAATACGCCGCCTAAATAAATTAATGGTGTAATAACAAAATTCGGAATCAAAGCAATATCATCAAAGCTTTTAGCATAGACGCCATTCAAAATGCCAAATAAACTGAAAAAGGCGCAACTTAAAAGTGCTGTAAATAAAATAACGAATAAGTTTTCAACATGCAGGTGAGTAAAAAACAAAGTGGTAATGCCAACACATAATCCCACTAATAACCCACGAAACATACCGCCAACCATAAAACCCAATAACATTATTAAGGGTGACATAGGTGAAATAAGCAACTCTTCAATTTGTCGCATCATTTTTGCACTATAAAATGAGGCTGAGCCGCTAGCGAAGGCGTTGATTATCATGGGCATGACAATTAGCCCCGGTGCAATAAATTGAATGTAACTCACGCCAGCCATAGCACCAACACGGGCACCTATGATGTGTCCAAAGATCACAAAATACAAAATTGTGGTAATAACAGGCGGCAAAATAGTTTGAATCCATAGCCGCACTATACGCCGTGCTTCTTTTAAAACGATCGTGGTAAACGCTGTCCATTTTTGTCTAGGCGTCATGCGGTTCTTCTGTGGTTAAGCGAAGAAATAATTCCTCGAGCCGATTAGATTTATTACGCATACGATCCACAATTACCCCATGTTCTTTTAATAACACAAACAGATCACTTAAGGCATGTGATTTAGACACTTCCACTTCCAAGGTGCATTCGTCCTGTAATTTCAAGGTGTAGCCTGAAATATGCGGTGCTTTTTCTAATGGTGTGCGCAGATAAAAAATAAAACTTTCTTTTTCAAGTTCGCGCAATAAGCTGGCAATGCTGCAGTTCTTAATTAAATTCCCTTCGTCAATAATAGCTACGTTGCGACACAAACTTTCCGCTTCTTCAAGGTAATGCGTAGTTAAAATGACGGTGGTGCCATTTTTGTTTAGCTCCAGTAAAAAATCCCACATTGAACGACGCAGCTCAATATCGACTCCAGCTGTCGGTTCATCGAGAATTAACATCTGAGGTTCATGTAACAACGCACGCACAATAATAAGCCGTCGCTTCATACCACCCGAAAGAAAACGCGCTTGTGCTTTGCGTTTATCCCACAAGCCTAACTGCTTTAGATATTTTTCAATGCGTATTTTGGCAATTTTCCATGGCACACCATAATAGCCTGCTTGGTAACGTAAAATGTTTTCAACGCTATCAAAAATACCAAAATTGAACTCTTGTGGCACCAAGCCAATTTTAGCTTTAGCTAAAGAAAATTCGTTATCAATGTCATGGCCAAATATTTTAACGCTGCCACTGGTTTTCATAACCAGCGAGGTTAAAATACCAATTAAGGTGGCTTTACCCGCACCATTCGGACCGAGCAATGCGAAAAAATCACCTTTTTTTACCTCAAAGCTAACGCCTTTTAATGCCTCAAGCTGACCATAATTTTTTTTAAGATCTTTAATTTCAAGCGCGTACATTTATCTCGACTTCGCAATACGTACTACCATTGCACGTCCAAACAAGTCCTGTCCATGTGCTTCTAGCGCTTTTTCAGCTTGTTGCATTTCGCCATAAGTCACAAATGCAAAACCACGTGATCTACCCGTGTTTTGATCGCGAATCACTCGCACATTGCGAATTTCACCGTAGCGTTCAAAATACTGACGCAAATCTTTTTCGCTTGCACGATAAGCTAAATTGCCCACATAAATTTGATCGCCTTCTTGTGTATCAGCAGTAGTTATTTTTTTTGATCGTTTTTTTACGACAAAGAAAATTACTAATAAAATAATGATGATTGCAATAAAGGTAATAATAGCTGTTGTTGTCATTGAGTATCCCATCCAGTTGATTTGAAAGAAAAATCCATGAAATTGTAAGGTTTGCTTTAGGTTTTTGCAAACAATAGATCAACAATGGCATGGCCAAGGCGCTGCCCCCGCTGCTCAAATTTTGTCCCGGGGCGCTTATTGATTGTGATCACACGGTCATTGTAGGGTAATTCCGTCAACTCACTGCAATCACTTAAGACGCTTTTCATTTGTAAAGCGTAATCGTGCCAATCTGTAGCAAGATGAATTGTCCCTCCTTGTTGCAACTTAGTGATAAGTTGCGTCACAAACTGCGGTTGAATCAAGCGCCGCTTATGATGGCGTTTTTTATGCCAAGGGTCAGGGAAGAAGATCATCACACCCGCTAAGCTGTTATTAGCAATCATGTGCTCTAGCACTTCTTTTACATCAGTATTGATGAGGCGCAGATTAGTAAGCCCATTTTTGTCGATGGCATCAAGCAAGGCACCTACGCCAGGACGATGCACTTCCACTGCTAAATAATTATTCTCAGGGTGATTTTTTGCAATTTGCCAAGTCGCATCCCCCATGCCAAAACCAATCTCTAAATAAGTAGGGGCCTGGCGTTGAAATAATTGCGTAAAGCAAATCAAGCTCTGTTGATACTCTACGCCAAATGTCGACCAATGCTCACTAAGTGCTTGTTGTTGGCGTTTTGTCATACGCCCTTGGCGCAAAACAAAGCTGCGAATGGTTCGTCGTTGTTGCATAATTAGTATCTTTGACGCTTTCGTTGCTAGTTAAAGTGCTGTAGGATTTTAACTAACTTGTGTGGCTTAGCAAAGGAGAAAAAGATGATCAAGGCGTTAAAGTGGATTAGCATCGTAATTGGAACCATTATTTTATTGCTAATTGTTGCCTCTATAATTCTTGCCAATGTTATTAGTCCCAAAGAAGTAGTAGTACAAATTGATAAACAACTTTATGCTAAAACAGGCCATCATTTAATAATTAAAGGCAAAGCCAGTTGGTCATTTTTTCCTTGGCTTGGGTTTAATGCTAGCCATATTGAAATCACAAACTCTCCCGGCTTTGGATCCAAACCCTTAGCAAGCGTAGGTGATTTACAAGTTAAAGTTAAATTGATGCCGTTATTTTCACGCCAAGTGCAAGTCGGTAACGTTGTGGTCAAAAACGCCGTCTTTAATTTAGTTACCAACAAAGCAGGCCAAAGTAACTGGCAATCGTTAATTAACGCAAAAAGCACAGGCACTAACACAAAACCGGATCACTCCACAGCGGATAAAGTGGCACCGCTTGCGATTAGCATCACTAAAATAGATATTGATAATGCAAATGTTTTTATGACCGATCAAAAAAATAATACCATCACTAAATTTGAAAAATTCAATTTACAAATGGCATCTAGTGGTGACTTAAACAACATCGCTATCAAATCAAGCTTACAAATGAGCTCTAATCAATCTACTAATATAAACCAAATAAGTTTTACTGGTCATGCAAAAGCTAACGCAGCAAATCAAAAAATTAATATAAGCGATTTTAATTTGCAAAGTAATACTTTACGCAAAGACTTACCTACATTAAAACTAACATTGACTGGTGATTTATTAGCTGACAATAAAACCCAAACAATCACGCTCAATAAAATGCGCGTTTCTATAGCCAACTTAGTACTTAACGGCACAGCCAAGGTTTTTAACTACAATGCAACACCCAGCTACCGTTTGCAATTCACCAGCAACGCTGCATCTGTAGCGCAACTTACTCAAACACTAACCGGCAAAAGCAGCGCCTCTGGTAACATAAAATTAAGTACAAATGTCACCACAAGCGGCAGCAATCAAGCTCAGCTCATTAAAAACATGAATGGTTCAGGCCAGTTTAGCTTGAGTAATGTTGCCTTAGGTTCACAGTTAAACCAATTTATTGACGATGGCATTAAACGCGCTAATCGCAATGCAAACACCACTGCCGCAACAAAATATGTCAGCGTTTGGGGTAATTACACTATCAATAATGGCATTTTTAATAATTCCAATTTATCCACTAGCCTGAAAAATCCAGTTGTAAATGGTGGCGGTCAAATTAATTTATTAACCCAAGCCATTTCTTATCGTTTAACTGCAAGCACCACAATTTCTATTGATAAAAATCAAATACCAATCACTTTTCCTGTTTATATTGGCGGCACAATTAGCAACCCAACTTATCGTGCTGATACTGGCGCCATAGCGACACAAATCGCGACTTATTTAGCCAAGGGGCTTATTCAAAATCAACTTAAAAAAGTGTTTGAAGGTGGTAATGGCAAAAACTTACCAATAAAGGTACCGTTCTTTGGTCGCTAATCCATTACCTGCAAAATTATTAAAATGGTTTGATACACACGGTAGACACGATTTACCCTGGCAGCATAACGTCACACCCTATCGAGTTTGGGTTTCTGAAATCATGTTGCAACAAACACAAGTTGCTACTGTAATCGCTTACTACCAACGCTTTATGCAAAGTTTTCCCACTATTCAACAATTGGCCCACGCCAGCGAGGATGCGGTGTTACAACATTGGACGGGTTTAGGTTACTACGCTAGAGCACGAAATTTACATAAAGCCGCTAAAATTATCGTAGCGAAACACAACGCCTATTTACCCACCACGATTGACGAACTAATTACTTTACCTGGAATTGGACGCTCAACAGCAGGTGCAATTCTTTCTTTATCACAAAATAGGCGCGCACCCATACTGGATGGCAATGTGAAACGTGTGTTTTCTCGTCTTATTGCTTTAGACATCTGGCCCAACAATAAAACTGCACAAACACAATTATGGCTGCTTGCCGAAAAATTATTACCAAAAAAACGTGTCAATGATTACAACCAAGCATTAATGGATTTAGGTGCAACCACGTGTACTCGCACCAAGCCGCGATGTGACATATGCCCATGGCACAACGACTGTCAAGCGCACTTAACTCATACCACTCATCTTTATCCAATAAAAAAACCCAGCAAAGTTAAACCTAAAAAATTTATTAATTTACTGGTGTTAATCGACAATCGCAATAATATTTTTTTAGAAAAGCGTCCCGCTTATGGCATATGGGGTGGACTGTGGTCACTACCAGAATTAATTGAACTAGACTCTTTGCAAACGCATTGCGAACAACGTTATCATTGCCAAGTTATCCATCAACAAAATCTCGACCCATTTCAGCATGTATTTTCGCATTTTACGTTAATGATTCAGCCGATTAAAATAAGAGTCGATGTTAAGCCTCAGGTGGGTGAAAATCATAACTCAATTTGGTACGATCCAAATCAAGCATTACCGGGTGGCACAGCTGCGCCTATTTTAAAAATACTAAAGGGCCTACAACATGAATCACAAAGTACACTGCGTTAAATTAAAAAAATCAGCCGAAGGTTTAACTCAACCGCCCTACCCCGGCGAGCTCGGTAAAAAAATTTACGCTAGCGTTTCACAAGAAGCGTGGCAACAATGGTTAAATCATCAGACGATGCTGATCAATGAGCATCGTTTAAATCTCTTAGATAAAGCAGCACGTGAATTTCTGAACCAAGAAATGCATAAGTTTTTATTTGAAGGCGGCGCGGAAAAACCCGCCGGTTATGTACCTGAAAAATAAAATCAAAGAGTTAGCTAACTATGGCCTACCCATTTTGACATTTTTGATAAAAAACGATTGACTTCAAATTGTAACTGGTTGATTTTTAAAGCACTTAACCCTCGCTCATACTATATTTAAAGTAGGTAATAAGCATTTTCCTTCACGGATGATGAAGGTGAGGATTTAAGTATGGCGAATTCAAAAAAAACGATTCGACCAGATGACATACTGGGATTTGAAAAATCGTCCGGTAAATCGTTTAACATAAACCAAATGATTAATTTGGTTATTCTTACTGAGCACGACATCAGCACCTATCATTTGGCTGAAGAATCGTTGTCTCGAGATGCAGTAATCGATCGTCAGACGGAAAGCTTATCGCAACTAGGCATAAGCGAGGCGCTATCACTTGAAATAAAGCGCAACTTACTGCCTATTCCCCTTGAACTTAAACCTATTGCAGTTGCCATATTTAATGATGCACTGCCTAGCTATCCTGATTGGTTTGTTGATTTGCGTGGCGTCAATTTTAAGTACTTCTATGAACTCAATAGCAACGAGGATTTTTACGTCCTGTTAGCCAATGATCCAGATAAAATAGCAAGTCATCATTCGGATGTGAGCGGAATATTTTTAGAAAAATTTACAATAATTGACGTTGAACAACACCAATTCAAAACCAATTTTCATCATGCTCCCTCTATTGAATCAATTTATCATTACGTTACTCAACAAACTCTAACCACCAGCGCCAGCGCTTCTATTATTTTACGCAATGCTGCACCAATCAGTTTATTTTTAAATAAGAGTCAGATTAACGAAAATAGTGCTAATGCCATGACGGTTGGTAATGTAATAGTGAGCGATGCAGACGACACTGTGTTTAGCTATTCATTATTAAATGATGCGGAGGGCCGCTTTGCAATAAATAACGCAACGGGTGAAATTAGTGTTGCCAATGGCGCCCTACTCGATTTTGAAGCAGCATCAAGCCATACCATAACTGTGCAGGTAAAAGATTCAGCTGGAAATTATTATCAAAAAAACGTTGCCATT
>JBGTHB010000120.1:0-7021 GCA_041746415.1 Coxiellaceae bacterium
ATTGCCACACGCCATACTGACGTAATTGAAGGCATGGGATTGATGCCAGCGCTAATAAAAAAATGGGAGCATGAACAAGCGCAGGTGCTTCATTTACAAGGTGAGGCAAGTTACGCGGGTGGCATATTAGTTTATTGCGCTAAGGGTTTGCGCATGTTGTTGCAAATTGGTATTTACGCCTTGGGTGCTTATTTAATAATTAGTGGCTCAATTACACCAGGCGCAATGATCGCAGCGTCTATTATTATGGCACGTGCATTATCGCCTATTGAACAATCAATGGCTGGGTGGAAAGCATTTATTGGTGCGCGCGATGCGTACCATCGTTTAACGCAACATTTTACAGATACACAACCACAGCCAGCCACTATGCAATTGGATTGCCCTAATGGCGAAATCAGATTGGAAAAAATTAACCATGCCTATCACAATGGCGCGGAATTTAATTTAAAAAATATCGATTTGACGATTAATTCAGGTGAGTTTATTGGGATTGTTGGTCCAACTGCAGTTGGCAAATCCACATTATTACGAATCATTTTAGGTGTCATCCAACCATCTCTGGGTACAGTGCGCATCGATGGTGCGGATGTAAAAACGTTATCACGTGAACATATAGGCCAGCATATTGGATACGTACCACAAAACATCGAGCTTTTTCCCGGTACTGTCGCTGAAAATATTGCGCGCATGGGGCAGGTTGATAAACAAAAAGTATTACTTGCTTGTGAACTGGCTAATATTAAACAGTTAGTTTTAAATTTGCCGCTTGGTTTTGATACAGTAATTGGTATTAATGCCTACACGCTCTCGGGTGGACAGCAACAACGCATTGCTTTAGCGCGCGCTCTCTATGGTGCGCCTGCCATTGTGGTGTTGGATGAACCCAATTCAAATATGGATCAAGAAGGTGAAATATCACTGGTAAAAACATTACAGACACTTAAATCGCAAGGTAAAACAATCATTATGGTGGCGCACCGTCAAAACGTTATTCAATTAGCGGATAAAGTGATGGTGATAAATCAAGGACAAATTCAGTGTTTCGGTCCGAGCAATGAAGTTTTGAAATTTATGCAACAGCAACAATCTTTTGTAAATAAACGAAGTGGGCCTTATGGTTGATAAATATAAAAACCCTGATATTCGCAAGCCAATGTGGTTTGGTATCGCTGTACTATGCGGATTCGTGGTGTCATTTATTATTTGGGCCGCTGTGGCACCTCTGCAAGGTGCCGCAATTGCCGATGGCAAAGTGGTAGTGGACAGTTATAAAAAAACGATTCAACATTTAGAAGGAGGAATTATTGAAGCGATTTATGTAAAAAATGGTGAATTAGTTAAGCAAGGACAACCATTATTAAAATTGGATAATGTAAAAGCGTCTTCCCAAATTAACAGCCATTTTGTTGAGCATTATGCGCTAAAAGCAAAACAAGCGCGCTTACTTGCTGAGCGGGATAACAAACCTATTGTTTTTTCTGAACAACTGCTTATCAATAAAAATAAACCTGACATTGCTAAAATTATTGAAGATCAAACTGCAATTTATCAAGATAACCAAAGCTCATTTCGTGAAGCCATATATTCTTTAGATGAAAAACTAGCGTTAAACCAACAACAAATACAATCCATTAACGAACGAATCATAGCGTTACAAACGCAACAGATTTATCTTCATAAAGAAATTGTAGCTGTGGAAGAATTGTTAGAAAAACATTATGTGGAAAAAACCCGTTATTGGCGTTTAAAACGCGAAGATCAGCAAATGCGATCTCAATTGGAAGAGCTGCACAGCCAGCTTTTAAAAACCAAACAAGATATTGAACAAGCGAAGCTGGATAAAATGAAAGTAGCTAACGATACCAAAAGGCGGATATTGAGCGAACTGCATGAGACACATACTAAGTTAGAAGCCTTGAGACACCAAGTGAAAAATGATCAAGATGTTTTAGATAGAACGCTTATAATAGCCCCGTTAACCGGCACAGTGATGAATTTGGCGGTGCACACATTAGGCGGGGTTATAAAACCGGGTGAGCCGTTGCTGGATATCGTGCCCAATGACGATAAGTTGATTGCAGAGGTGCGTGTTAATCCGATTGATATTGATGATATTTATGTGGGAATGGAAGCTAAAATAAAATTAATGGCTTATAGTCAACGCACAACGCCAGATTTAAAAGCCACTGTCACCTACATTTCGGCTGATAGCATTACCGATAAAAACACGGGGCAGTCTTATTATCTTGCCCGTGTGGCCGTTGATGCGGACCAGCTAAAAAAATTAAAAAACGTGAAATTGTTTCCTGGCATGCCAGTACAAGCGTTCATTCATACCAAAAAAACGACGTTTTTAAACTACCTGCTCAACCCTATTACCAACAGTTTTGATCGTGCGTTTCGAGAAAACTGATGCTGCTGCCCTGCTCTTGGCTAGGCTCCTTTGTAGCGCTGCTCCATTGACCCATAGCAAACACTGCATGCTATGGTGTTGCACGATGAAAGCATCACAAGCAGTTGCGAGCTTCACACTTTTTGATATACTAGCCGTTCTTTGTGCCGGGGTGGCGGAACTGGTAGACGCGCCGGATTCAAAATCCGGTGATGGCAACATCGTGTCGGTTCGATTCCGACCCTCGGTAGACTAAAGCACAGAGATCAATTGCACTCAATAACTCACCGCTCTAAATTATTTTCCATCTATGCTCGTGCCCTTTCGGGTACCCTCGGTAGACTAAAGCACAGAGATCAATTGCACTCAATAACTCACCGTTCTAAATTATTTTCCATCTATGCTCGTGCCCTTTCGGGTGCCCTCGGGACCATTTAATCAAACACTTCTCAACCTAACAACATTGTCAGCAAAATCCATTGTGGGGATTTTGTAGGGGCTAGCACTACGCTTTCACATAGTTAAGGAAAAGTAATCTATTTCACCTTTATAGACTTCGTCTCTATTGATGAAGAAAATAAGTTTGGCAATGTCAAAAAACAATCTGCAGCCACCAAACCAAACAGCGATCCAACAAATCCTCCCAACCCACTTTTCACAATTGAGTTAAGATCAGCTTTTTCATTTTGCATGAACTGCAATAGAATCGAGCTGATGTTTGAAATGAGAAAAGCAAATTTTACCGGCAGTATTTTTTGTAACACAGTCGATGTGATTGCTTGCGTTGCAACGCTCGCTCCGATTTGATACCAGCCGCTTGTAGCGTATGCGTAAAGTGTTATCACAGCAGCATAACTAAATTTTTCTAACATAAATAGAGTCATTCTGCTGGCCTTGTATTTATGCGCTATCTGAGTTGTTACTCTTGGCACAAACGTAGTTGCAGCACCAAGCTGAGCTGCAGCGTAAAAAATACTAGAGCTGACAACTTCAGGAACAGAATTTTTATATTTACATTGAGCCAGCACTGCCGAATCAGGCTGCCCAGCTCCTACACACTCGACAATATTTGTTCCGCCTTCAGGAAAAACACAAGGTGGTTCGTTTGTTGTTGTACGGCAGTAAATATCAAATTTAGATTTCGCCGTGTCGATAGCCTGTATCAGTGCATTTTCTGTTGGTGGCTCTGAATTATTCAGGAAAAATTGACGATAGTACTCCACTTCAGCCAAATCAATAGATGAAATAAAGGCATGATCAGCTAAAACTTCAGAAACCGTTTTTAATGTTGTATCCGTTATATTTCTGGCGAGTAAAAGACCGAGCAAAATGGGATTATTCGTATATTCAAGCAATGTTCCAACTATGTTGGGCGGCGTTTGGATATGTCCCGCATAAGTCATTTGCACAACAGCGCCTAATTTTTTGATAAATTCTATGGGGACTTGAGGCAAGGCACTCTCTGCAACGAGCCAACGCCAAATTTTCAGGGCATTTTGTGCGATAGATTCAGGGGCAGCTCTCCTAGGTTTCAGTGTGATTTTATCGAATGTGCCTTCTACATTTTCTGTTTCCACTCCTAAGAGAATGTCATAACGATTTATCGTTGGAACTAACGCGCTAAAATATTTTCTAATCTCTGAATAGGGCGATGCACAACTTTGATAAAACTTTGCTAAAACATCAACTGGAGTTTCATTGCTACCCCACTGCGCTAACTGTTCTGAATTAACTGGTAATAAGGCGTTTGCTGCTTTATTCAAGCCGATTTTGACTGACTCAGGTGTACTATCTATAAACGGCACCGGCCAATCGTTTAAGCCAAGTTTAGTGTCTGAAAATGGTGCGTAAGTATAAGGCCTTCCTTTTTCACTGAGCAAAGAGCGTGAATTCTCACCTTCCATGACGGGTGGTAGACGTTTGCTTCGCTCACGCATTAAAAACTTACATAATGCCATTGACAAGTTACCAGTGCTAACTAGAACAACGCGTTTTCCTGCAATCCTTGCTGATAAATCATCTGCTTCTAATGCTAACGCAATGAATTGATCTTTTATATTCAATCTATGAATAACCAACTGTAATTTTTCATCAAAACCTAAGCCTAAACCAGCACCATCATTAATTATTTGATTAAGCTGCTTCAGTTCTGCTTGAAGCATGGGATGATGCACTAATAATATGATGTGCTCATTTGGTTTGTGCTGTCTTGCTGCAAGAATTAAATTTATTAGCAAACTAATACGCGGTGAATTGAGTTGGACCTCTTCTCGGTTCAATCCATATATCGATTGAAAAACAGCGGACGGCATTTGCAATAATTTAAGTAAGTTTTGACTACGTTGGTCAGATTGACTTTTTAAGTAATTTAAAACACGTTCAAACTTAACGACTACATTAGGTGTAAATTTACCAACACCTTGCGGTAATTCATACACCTCACCAGAGGCTTGTACAATAAACGGTGCTGACCAATGTGTATGTGTGTAGGGTTGGCTACATAACAATTGCCCAACCTTTATAGCCTTAACAAAGTCGGCTGACTTAGGGGAAGGTTCTCCGCCTGTAATAGCAATGTCTAACCAATCAAATTCATCAGAATTTTTTTCAAAATAATCCCATGGAATGAATACAATGTCTTTTGCATCTTCAAATCCAAGCAAGATACTACCTTTAAGCCTGATTGGATATTTTGGCAGATCATAACCGAGTAAAGCGCCAATTTTTTTTAAAGCACTTGGGTGATAGATCAGCTCAATATCACCTTGAAATCCACGGCTTATGATGTATTGAAGAAAATTAAGCGTATTGGCGTGATTTCCTAAGCCATTGCTATTTGGGATAATGGCTCTAATAACGGGTTGAGATCGTATATATTCCAATGCTTTCATGAGCTATAGTCTAGTTAAATGAAGTTAAGATATCATTAATGCATGCTTCCTGTGTGTGTAAGCAACTTTGGCTGCCTTGTGATAAGATTCTTTATGTTTTTTGGTGTGCTTAAAGGCTTCTGCATAATCTAAGTAGGCATACCCCACTAAACTAAAAATCACACCCGATAACACCTTGTAATCCATATCGCTTCTTATTAGCCCTTTTTCTTGCAGCTTTTTAACTTGAAGTACAATATCAAAAACAGGACGAGGCTTAGCTTTAGTGCCATAAAATTTCGATGGATCGGCGTTTAATGCCTGCCAATGAACAAGTTGCCGCATCATGTGCCACTCATAAGCGGAAAACCGCACCTCAATAAGATCTTCTAAAAAATGTTTCAGTGAATCCTGACGTATTTCTTGAACCTCGCTCAGTGCTGCGTTGACACAGTGCTTTTTCACGCTAATGCGTTCAGAGTGCTACAGTAATAGCAACTTGTGAGTCTGCTGGACTTTCAGCAACACGGTTAACATCTGACTGGACTTCTGCATTAGCACGCGCACAACAACAGCAGCAACAGATAAAAGCAAGGCACAATCCTGTAATGGAACCAAAAAGTAGTCCCTTTTCCTGGTTGCTCATTGGCCCGCCTGCTTGTCCGGCTTCAGGTGATTCATTCGGGATAAAGGAACCAACAATCCAGCCAAGAAAAAATCCTATAAATGGAAGCGTGCCTACCAATATGTAGCTGCATTTGGACTCGCCCTGATTATGAGCGTCTTGATTATTATGTGGCATTGCGTTACAAACCTATTATTCTAAGTGGTGCTACATTGTGCTTGCGGGAGTTTAAGTGAATATTAATTTGCAATAAAAAGTTGAAACCAAGCTTTGCATAGGACATTTTTTTCAAACTCGCGGTTTATACCGTGTTTCTTCTTGTAGTTGGGTTAAGCGCAGCGCAGCCCAACAAAGATAATATATATGTTGGGCTTCGAAGACTCAGCGCCAACCTAAAAAGATAAAGCAGCCATTACACTATCTGTGCACTCATCTATATACATGCCCCATTGGGCGCAGCCCGCAAAATACATCCGGTTTTTCATCAGCAAGCGTTAGTGACAGTAATTACTTAGCCAAACTTGGCCTGACTCCTCCTTAACAATTAGGCGACTGCCATCCACTTAAAACTTTTTCTAAATGTTCAGCGACAGCAAGAGTTGTATAATCCCCCCACGGCTTTGCCACAACTTGCAAACCAATTGGCAACCCCTCTTTTGATTCACCACACCGCACAACACAACCTGGCCAACCTAGTAAATTAAAAGCCATGGTGTAATGAAAATCAGCAATCTGTGCCTGTGTTGTACCATGCGGTTTAGCCGGTGTGGCACAAGTAGGTAATACAATGGCATCAAACTCTCGCATCTGTTGTAAAGCTTGCATTCGTAACTGATCCGCTTCAAAAAATCGTCTTCTTAGTTCGCCCGTATTAAACAGCTCAGATTGTGCTGCGCCATCAAAAAATCGTTGTAGAGTCGGTGAAAATTTTGTCAAACCTTCATTCTGCAATAGTTTCATATATCCTTTTGCTTGGTCTCCACCATAAAAAAATGTTTCCCAGTGAAACCGTCCTAAATAATCAATATCTAAAAAATCGATGTCTGTCACCTCAGCAGCAACCTCTCTTAATGTTTTGATAGCATTTTGCATGGTATTTTTTGTCTCTTGATCCGCTGTGTTTTGTTTCGC
>JBGTHB010000121.1:0-17567 GCA_041746415.1 Coxiellaceae bacterium
ACTCATTTAAATCTCCTCGTAAAAATTGTTACCTATATTATCAGCTCGGGGCAATGACAGCTAATTTCAACCCCCAGCTCATAAGGGGCGCAAACAACACTAGCTCAATAACTTTAAGCGCCACCAATAATATGAGTGGCGAAAAATCCAACCCTGCGATCGGATGCACCAAACGCCGCATGCGCAACATCAAGGGATCAATAATGGTGTGAATGATTTCAGCCATCGGGCTACGCTCCAAGCTTGGCACCCAACTCATGATTACGCCAATAATGATGGCGAAAAAATATAGGTTTAACACTTTCTCAAAAATGGTGCCTATGGTAATCACCAACGTTGCCAGCACATTCAACCAAGCATGGAACTGCAAAAATAATAATAAATACACTTCAATCCAACTCAACAACAACACCAACACCACAATTGCCAAATCAAATCCTTTTACACCAGGAATGATTTTTTGGAGTGGTTTTAAAACGGGCGTGGTGATTTTTAAAATAATACGCGTGATGGGGTTGTGATAACTAGCAAAACATTTTTGCAAAATAAAGCGCACGATTAACACAAAAATATAAAAATCAAAAATCAGACTGAGCAAGAACGCCAAACCACTTAATGCACCTTGTAGAAACATAATTTATCTCTCCCCACGTTTACCAAATAATGCCGAGCCAATACGCACCATAGTGCTGCCTGCCGCAATCGCGGCCTTAAAATCACCTGACATACCCATCGACAACGTATCGACATGCGCGCACTGTAGTCTCAACTGATCGAATAATAAAGCACAGCGCTTAAAACAATCCAACTGTAATTCAAATTGCGTTTGCGCCGTTGGAATAAACAATAGCCCGCGCAGTTTTAAATTGGGCAGCGCCATAACTTGCTTGGCTATGGCTAACAATTCCCGACATTTTGCACCATATTTTATGGATTCATCCGTTATATTAACTTGCAAACAAATATTCAGCGGTGGCAACTGGGCAGGGCGCTGCCTATTTAAACGCTCAGCAATTTTAACGCTAGCAACGCTTTGCACCCAGGCAAAATTTTCTGCTATTAATTTCGTTTTATTGGATTGAACAACCCCAATAAAATGCCATTCAATAGCAAATGCTTTCAGCGCCGCCATTTTTTCTAGCGCTTCTTGTAAATAATTTTCAGCAAATGCACGTTGCCCTTGCGCGTAAAGAGTTTGTATTTTTTCAATGGATTGTCCTTTTGCCACAGCTAATAATGCCACCGAAACAGCAGGGCGCTGAAACGCTATTTCCGCTGCAGCAATTTGGTGTAATACGTTATTGCGGTCCAGCATTTTGAATCGCATCAGGCACATTGAATTTTTTAAAATTCTGCTTAAATTTTTCAATCAGTGCTCGACTGTGTTTTTCAAACGCGGCTTTGTCTTGCCAGTACTGCGATGGGTTCAACAACGCGGTATCCACACCTGCAACTGCTGCTGGAACCGCAAAATTAAAACCGGGTAACGTCGTTTTTGGGGCATTGATCAAAATCCCTTTTTGCGCCGCGTGCACCACGGCTCGCGTTACTGGTATAGCAAAACGTTTACCGCCTTCACCGTAGGCGCCGCCGCTCCAACCGGTATTGACTAAATACACTTGGCAACCATCTTCTTCAATGCGTTTCATTAACAACTCAGCATACACAGTGGCTGGGCGGGGAAAAAATGGCGCGCCGAAACACACACTAAAAGTAGGTTTAACACCTGTAGCACCCACTTCCGTGCTGCCAACTAAAGCCGTGTAGCCACTCAAAAAATAATACGCGGCTTGTTCTTTGCTGAGCAATGCAATAGGTGGCAACACGCCATATAAATCACACGTTAAAAAAATCACGCTTTTCGGCAACCCGGCTTTATTTTCCTCAACGCGTTTTAGAATGTGTTCGCGTGGATAAGCCGCGCGCGTGTTTTGAGTTAAGGAACTATCAGCGTAATCAGGCTCACCATTTTCTTTTAACACCACATTTTCTAATACCGCGCCCGGACGTGAAATGGCTTGCCAAATGACCGGCTCATTCTCTTGGGAAAGATTAATGCACTTGGCGTAGCAACCACCTTCAAAATTAAATACGCCGGTTTCTCCCCAGCCATGTTCGTCATCGCCAATTAAAAAACATTCTGGGTCGGCAGATAAAGTGGTTTTCCCCGTTCCTGATAATCCAAAGAACAAGGTAACCTCGTTATCCACATCCACGTTAGCGGCACAATGCATGGGTAAAATGTCGTGTTCGGGCATTAAATAATTCATAGCCGTAAACATGGCTTTTTTCATTTCACCGGCGTATTCCATTCCCACCAATAGCACTTTACGTTGCGATAAATTAATTATGACCGTGCCATCACTATTAACTCCATCGCGTTCTGGATCTGTTTTCATGCCTGGTACCGACAATAATTCCCAAGCCGGCTTATTGTTTGCAAAATCGGCCTCAGGACGAATAAATAAATTACGCACAAATAAATTATGCCAAGCGTATTCCGTCACCGCTTTTACCGGAAGAAAAAATTTTTCATCCGCCCCCACACGCAAATGCGCTACATAACGGGGACGCTCTTCCACATAATCCTGTGCTTTATTCCACAGTGCTTGAAAAGTAGCTTGGCTAATTGGCCGATTCACCTCACCCCAATCCACCGTGTCGCTAGTCTGACTATCTTGCACAATAAAGCGGTCTTTCGGCGAACGCCCGGTGCGCTTTCCGGTCTGGGTCACTAACGCACCCTCTTTGCTGAGCGTGGCTTCTTTATTGGCAATAGCGTGCTTAACCAGTTCCTCACTCGACAAATCAGTAAATACAACAGCGGCAGTGGCTAACATAAATCTCTCCCTACATTTCAAAAGCTAAGCGGCATTATGGCAAACGCTAGCCTGAGGGGCAATTGCTTCAGGTTGAGTGATTCAAGCAGATGATTATTAAGTACGCCCATTTTGAGGCGCACGATGTGGTCCTGGGCTAATCCCAACATATATCAAACAAGCCACACAATAAATCATCCCTCCAATAACCCCAGTACCAAGTGCTCCTCCGACCTGCATTGCAATGTATTGTTCTGCCGAGAATGCGCTGTGTTCTGGATGCCAAATCTGTGACCCGAGAATGCCTGAAAAAAGAAGGCTTGCCAGAGCAGTAAAGTTAGCCCCACAGTAAAGGTCCGAAAGATAGTCGGAATCATCAAGACCTTTTGGTTTATCGCTTGAATTCGCGGCTGGAAGCAGCGGCGATGCCTCTAAATTTTTCTTGCAACACATTTTTTCCACTAGCGCTCCACAACCACCACACGCCAAAAAAATGCCAATGGAGGCCGCACTTAAGACAGCGCCACCCACAGCACTGGTGATAACCGCTTCACTGATCGCCTTTTTGGCTCCATATTTAAAATGCTCCGATGTCATCCACCAGAGCAAACCATTCAGAGCAGTGATAATTCCTGCAGCAACAGGTTCAACAACCATGGCTGATAATGCAGCTACTGAACTCGTTGGGTTTTTCGGACCATTAAAGCATATCAACATATTTCACCTCTATTTTTTGCTGAATGATTGCAAAACCCCCCCGGCAAAACCAATGTTTTTTTTAATATACCTGTGATTAATGCTTATTTAACGCTGAGTGACTGCTTTTAGAAATGACGCCAGACCTTGTGCCTTTATTTTTTCGGTTAACGCGTAATTTTTTTGCCAGGATAAATTACCGTTAGCTTCTCTAATTTGAGATCTTCGATAGCGATATGCTATGTTCGTTCCATAGATGTCACTCAATTTACAAGGAATATGACCAAATACAGTCTACTTTATTGTAAATTGAAAGCGGAGCAATCGCTTCAAGATCGAGAATGAATTTGCGTCTAACTACTCTGCCCTAAATTAAATTGCTGTCGATTCGCCCTAACGCATCCTGTTATGGCATTTTTTAATAACACAGCACAACTGCCCACAAGCACTAACACCGATCCAACCACTGCCAAACAAGCAGCCGTACCCACCACACCCAGTACTTGCATCTTGCCGTAGGTAAGAGCCGAAAATGAGCGTTGCTCCGGCTGCCAAATACTTGAGCCAATAGCCCCGGAAAATATGCAAGCCAGTACAGAGGTCCAACTTGTGAAAATATGAACGAAGTCAGCATCTATCCCTTTGCTTCGCTGCTGATTTTGATTCTGATCCAGCAATGGGTCATTTTCAACATGCGGACGGACTGCTTTTCTAAGCAACGCGCCACATCCACCGTGGCATATAAACGAGAGCAACATCAGCCCAAGTGTGCCAGCGCTTAATATCCCACCGCCCACTGCAGTGGTGATGGCCGCTTCGCTGAGTGCGTCTTTTGTGCTGTGCTCAAAATGGTGCTTTTGAACAATCCAATACCACATCGCTCCGTTCAAACCGGTTGCAACGGACACGAGAGTCGGCAACGTTGCCATGCCTGTCAAAGCCACAGGTAAACTTTTTTCTAACGATTTAAACATTTTCGCCTCACTTTTTTTGACCCACACAGTGCAAGAAGACAACAGGCGCGTCAATGTTTTTACGCAAAAAAGCCCTTATTAATATTTAGTTAATGCAACGAATAAGACTCATACGCAATAGAGAAAAGGCCTGCTATTTTTTAATCTGCTTCCAACAAAAATTCTCTACCTGCCGCACTAAAGCCAGGAATGACCGAGTAACTTATGGCATACTAATAAGCATGGACAAGCAAAACTATTTTGAACATCACTTTTTAATTGCGATGCCGAGCTTAAACGACCCCAATTTTTCACGCGCGGTAGTGTATTTGTTTGAACACAGCGCGCAAGGGGCACTCGGCATGATCATTAACAAACCACAACTAATTCGTCTTGGTGAAGTAATGCATCATCTTAATATTGCTGACATAAACCCCGCCATTGCTGAATTACCCGTTTATGCCGGTGGCCCGGTAGCACAAGAACACGGTTTTATTGTGCATTCCAAAAAAAATGACAGCGCCATTGACGTGTCAGCTTCTAAAGAAATTTTAGAAAAAATCGCACACAATGAAGGGCCCGATGAATTCTTAATTACACTCGGTTATTCAGGTTGGAGCGCGGGTCAACTGGATAATGAAATCTCACGTAATGACTGGTTAGTGGCGCCGCCAGACAAAACCATTTTATTTAATACCGATGTGGAACAACGTTGGCAAAAAGCCGCTGCGCTAATTGGTGTTGATGTGGCGAAATTATCAGGACAAGTTGGCCATGCCTAAACTCACCATCATTGGTTTTGATTTTGGCATGAAACGCATTGGCGTCGCCGTGGGTCAACACATTACCAAAACAGCAAGCCCACTTAAAATTATTAAAGCCGTAGACGGCGTGCCCAACTGGCAAGAAATCGAAACAATTATTAGCGATTGGCACGCCAGTGAATTGGTGGTCGGCATCCCTTTAAATATGGATGGCAGCGAACAACAGCTAACGCGATGCGCAAACCGTTTTGCCAACAAGCTGGCGGACAAATTTAATTTAGCTGTGCATCGCATTGATGAGCGTTTAACTACAGTGGAAGCAAAAAAGCTCGCTACTAAAAACGAAGCAGTGGACGCACTGGCGGCTAAACTTATTGTTGAAAGTTGGTTGAATCAAAACACATGAAGCATTTACTCTCTATTCAAGACCTCGATAAAAGCACCATCGCCGCTTTATTAGCGCAAGCAACGCAATTTAAGCAACATGACTTACGCACTTTTAGCAACGAGCTGTTAAAAGGACGAGTGATTGCGAAATTATTTTTTGAAGCCTCAACACGTACGCGTAATTCATTTGAAATTGCTGCTTATCGGTTGGGTGCGTTTGTCATTAACCCTGATATGCAACAATCTGCACTCACTAAAGGTGAAACATTTTTAGATACGTTAAAAACCATTGAAGCAATGGGAGTGAGCTTAGCGGTAATTCGTCATGCCGAAGATGGCGTGCTGCAAAAAATGGCTGAGCAGTGCCAACATATGGCTATTGTTAATGCTGGTGATGGCACCCATCAACATCCCACTCAAGCACTCATTGATTTACTCACCATTGCCCAACATAAAAAAAGCTGGGCCGATTTAACGGTGAGCGTGATTGGTGATGTACGTTATTCGCGCGTAGCGCGTTCACTGATTCATGGTTTGCAAATTATGGGTACACAAGACATCCGTTTAATTGCACCCATCGAATTAATGCCAACCACGCCTTTTGCACCAAATCTAAAACAATTTGATTCACTGGCAGAGGGCTTGGCGAATGCCGATGTGGTGGTGTGCTTACGTTTACAAAAAGAACGTATGCCCACCTCAGCTAATTTTAATGTGGCGGCATTCAAACAAAAATTTCGTCTCACTGAAAAAATGCTTACACTCGCCAAACCCGATGCGATTGTGTTGCATCCTGGCCCCATCAATCGCGACATCGAAATCGCTTGTGCTGTTGCCGATGGTGCGCAATCGGTTATTTTGCAACAAGTCGCAAACGGAATCGCCATGCGCATGAGCGTGTTGCAATTTTGTCTTAGCCCATAAAAAACTTACACAATTATTTATTGATCTGCGTTTGTTATCCCCCTATATTTGTCAGAATATAAAATTGATGCCGCAAGGAATAATAAACATGAGTTATGCCATTATTAAAAGACAGGGTCTTAATACACCTGAAAAATTTGAATTAGTTATTGTGGATCAAACTTACGACTTGCGCTTCTTTTCCTTTGCAAGCAATCACGCTGGGGAAATTGATAGAGAAAAAAGTTGGGTCGAGTTGCCGTTCAGCAATGGTCAACATAAATTTAATTTGAGCGCAAAAATTAATGCCGCAATTAAAAACGTGGGCCTTGAATACGCGCAAATACTACTTGAAACAATAGTTAAAACAGACATACATAACCCAACCAGTTGGCTTGGTCAATTTCAAAAACAGTTAATAGATGAGCCATCCCCGAAACGCCCTCGCCATAATTCGCTGACTGTCATATAATGATAGCCCTCACGCAACCATAAGGACTGACGCCATGAGCAACTACAACCCCATCTTAATTGCATTAGAGCTCAACTCTGCAGCCGATCACAAAATGATTGAGAAAGCACGCCAAGTGGGTGGCGAACAAGCCACTTATTTTTTGGTGCACTCGGTGGAACACATGAGCAACTATGGTGCCGCCTATGGCGTAACAGCCGGAGTGGACGTTGAAGAAATTTTAGTGGATGAAGCCACAAAAGCCATGAATAAAATTGCTGATGAATTTGATATCGCACAAAGCAATCGCCTCGTGCGCGTTGGCCCCGCCAAATTAGTGATATTAGAAGAAGCAAGAAGCATAGGCGCGCAATTAATTGTTGTGGGCAGTCATGGTCGTCACGGCATGCGCTTATTATTAGGTTCAACGGCTAACGCCGTATTACACCATACCGAGTGTGATGTGTTGGCGGTGCGAGTTTAGTTTTTGGTTGCGATAAACAACGTATATTTTAGTAGATCGCCACACTCGATGACGGAAGTGCTTGGTACTAAGGTTGAGTCTTTGAAATCCAACACAATTATGTTTTCTGCAACAAACAATAATAAAACCCATCACTACCATCGGCCGTCGGCAGTATTTGCCAACCGTGTTTCTGTTTAATGCCGATGGGCAAACTCAACGGTAGCACTGTGACGTCTTGATGCTGCTGTAAAAAAACCGCAATAGAATGTTCGTTTTCCTGCGGCAGAGTTGAACAAGTCGAATAGAGTAACAAACCTTTACTTTCTAACAGCGGCCATAATTGTTTTAGCAAATGCACTTGTTGTTGATGTGCACTTTCAATATCGTTGGGCTGACGTAAAATTTTTATATCTGGGTGACGGCGAATCACACCTAAACCCGAGCAGGGCGCATCCACCAAAATTCGTGAAAAATGCTCGCCATTCCACCATTCTTTAGTGTGCGCTGCATCCGCTAAAACAAGACTGAGAAAATCGTGGGGAAGTTTTAACCGTTCAATATTCTGTCGAATCATTGCTAAACGTGCCGCGTCTTTTTCAATTGCCACTAAACGTTTTAATTTCGGCTGCATTTCAATAATGTGTGTGGTTTTACTGCCGGGCGCGCTGCACGCATCCAATACTACCTGACCTGGTTGCAAATCCAATAAACCAGCGGCAAATTGCCCAGAAATATCTTGCACCGAGGCGCAGCCTTGCTTGAATCCAGGTACGGCATCAATAGGCATTGGCTCATCAATATTCAACGCCGTGTCCAGTTCGCTTAACGGGGTGCTGCTCACACCTTCCGCTTGTAAAATAGCGCGATATTCATCGCGGCTATTTTGTAACGCATTCACACGTAACGTCAGTGGTGCACGCAAATTATTTGCCATCAAAATATGTTCGCCTTCTTGCGGCCACGCTTCTTTAATCAATTTAATTAACCATTTGGGGTGGTCATACTTACCTTCAGCTGTCTTGTCCGCTTCTTTTAATAATTCATCTTTTTCTTCCAAAAAACGTCGCATATTTTTATTGATTAATCCCTTGGCCCATGGCTGACCTAAAACCACTGCCGCTTTAACGGTTTCTGAAACAGCGGCGTATTCCGGCACTTTCATATTAAGCAGTTGATGCAAACCAATTAACAGCAAACAAAAAAGCTCTTGTTTTTTTGCCGGCAACGGTTTGTGCAGCAGTAACTCGCTTATTGACTTAAGACGGAAAAACCACCGTAAGGTGCCATAACACATTTCATAAAGCAGGGGGCGCTGCGCAAAATCAACAGGCATACGCTCCGCAATAACAGCTGGCAAAGAATGCTTGTGTGTGATCACTTCATTAACGATAACTGCCGCTAACGCGCGTACATTTTTACTTACATCTTGTGCCATAACTTTCCTTTATTAAGGTAACAGCGAAATATCCGCCACCTTAGTAAACAGTTGTTGCAATGAAAACAGCAAAGCTAAACGATTTTCGCGTGTTTTTTTATCGTCTACCATAATCATTACTTCATCGAAAAATGCATCGACCGGTTGCTTTAACCCAGCTAAGGTTGAAAGCGCTTGTGTATAATTGTTTTTTTCGTAAGCCTTTTCCATTTCTTTTTGATATTTAAGAATGGAGTCATATAAATTTCGCTCACTCACGGATTCAAATAATTTTTCATTAGCCATTTTTGGAATATGCGCGTTACCTTGTTTTTTCAAAATATTACCCACTCGTTTGTTGGCATTCGACAATGCCTGCGCTTCAGGTAAAGTTTGAAATTTTTCAACCGCACGGATGCGCTGATCAAAATCCAACAGTTGTGATACCGCTGTTGCTGCCACCGCAGCAAACACTTCAGCTGCTACCTTTTGCTCTAAATACCAATAACGTAAGCGTTCATGAATGAATTTTGCGGCTTGCTCTTCCACGTTTTTATTAACTAATGCTTTTTCAGCAAAACCAGCAACAGCGTGCTTGAGCAAATCATCCATTGCCAGAGGCAATTGCATTTCAATAATAATTCGGATCACACCCAGTGCCGCGCGACGCAAACCGTAAGGATCTTTATCACCAGTAGGGGATTTATTAATCCCAATAATACCGATTAATGTATCGAGGCGATCGGCAATCGCCACAGCAGCTGCTTCTTTTGTTGCTGGTAACTCATCTTTGGAAAACCGCGGGCAATAATGATCGCGAATGGCAACAGCGGTTTTTTTATTTTCTTTTGCATGCAACGCATAATAATAACCCATGACGCCTTGCAACTCGGGAAATTCACCCACCATCTCACTTAACAAATCACACTTGCAAAGCAAAGCGGCGTGCTTGGTTACATCCACATCCGCTGCAATTTTCTTGGCAACATAGCCTGCGAGTTTTTGAATACGCTGCGCCTTGTCTGCCATCGTGCCCAATTGTTTTTGAAAAATGACATCACTCAAACTTTTTTGCCATGTTTTCAACGGCGTTTGGCAATCGTTGTGATAAAAGAATGCCGCATCGGATAAACGCGCATTAATCACACGCTCGTTGCCTTTCACCACTAGGCTCGGATCTTTACTGGCGATATTACTGACCAAAATAAAATTGGGTGCTAAGTTGCCTTGCGCATCTTGCAAGGCGAAACATTTTTGATGCACTTGCATCGCCGTGATCAATACTTCTTGTGGAATTTTTAAATAATCAGGACTGAATTTACCCAACAACGCTGTCGGCCATTCAACAATCGCCGTTACTTCATCAAGTAATTTTTCATTGAGGATGGCGTTGCCGATAGGAGCCGCTATTTTGTTAATTTGACCGCGAATATTTTCACGTCGTTTAGCAAAATCCGCAATGACAAACGCATTCATTTCCAATTCGTTGGCATAATCATCGGCATGACGCAGTGATAATGCTTGCGGATGATGAAAACGATGCCCATGTGTGTTGTGCGATGCCTTCACTCCCATCAAGCTAAATGGCACCACTTCTTTACCAAACAGAACCACTAGCCAATGCACTGGACGCACAAAAGAGTAGTCATGATTACCCCAACGCATTGGTTTACTAATAGGTAATTTTTTAATGGCAGACGCAACCAACTCTGGAATTAAATCTGTGGTGGCTTTACCAGGCACGGTGGTTTTAGCACAAACCCATTCGCCTTTATCGGTTTTTCTTGTAATAAGCTGATCAACGGAGACACCACACGATTTGGCAAAACCCAAACAAGCGATGGTGGGCGTGCCATTTTTATCATATGCTGCTTTGACACTCGGCCCCTGACGTTCAAGTTTTTTTGCAGGCAATTCTTTTTGCAATGCTGCAACCCACACAGCTAAACGACGCGGCGTGGCAAAAATTTTCACTTCTCCATGCTTTAATTCAGCGCTATCAATTTCAGCAACGAGGTTATCCGCAAGATGACGCGCTAACTGATGCAGCTTCTTTGGTGGCAACTCTTCACAACCAATCTCAATTAATAAATTTTCATGATCCATGGACAGCTTCCGCTTGCTGATCGTAATAACTTCTCGCCACCGCTTGCGCTAAGCGACGCACTCTTAATATATAGGCTTGACGTTCCGTCACTGAAATAGCGTGACGGGCATCCAATAAATTAAAACTGTGCGAGGCTTTTAATACCATTTCATACGCCACAATGGCCAAGTTTTCTTTTAATAGGCGTTGCGCGTCATTTTCATATTGGTCAAACGCTTTGAAAAGATAGTTAATATCCGCGTGTTCAAAATTATATGCCGACATTTCTTTTTCATTTTGCAAAAATACATCACCGTAAGTCACTACACCGTCAGCCGTATTGGCCCACACTAAATTAAAAATATTACTCACGCCTTGAACAAACATGGCTAAGCGTTCTAAACCGTACGTAATTTCACCTGTTACAGGACGACACTCAATGCCACCGATTTGTTGAAAATAAGTAAACTGCGTAACTTCCATGCCATCTAACCACACTTCCCAACCTATTCCCCATGCACCTAATGTTGGTGATTCCCAGTTGTCTTCAACAAAGCGTATGTCATGCAACAAAGGATCAATACCGATCGCTTTTAGCGAATCCAAATAAAGTTGTTGAATGGCTTGCGGCGACGGTTTTAATACCACTTGGAATTGATAATAATGCTGCACGCGATTGGGATTTTCACCATAACGCCCATCAGTGGGACGACGTGATGGCTGCACATAAGCGGCATGCCAGGGTTTTGTTCCGAGTGCGCGTAAAAATGTCGCGGGATGAAAGGTGCCAGCGCCCACTTCAAGATCGAGTGGCTGCAATAACACGCAGCCTTGACTCGACCAATAATTTTGCAAAGTGAGAATAATCTCTTGAAACGTGCGTGGCTTTTTATCGTTCATCGCTTTATTTAGCTTGATTGCTGCTCCTGCTGTACTGCCTTGATTGCTTGTTGCAAACCATCGGCTGATGTCGCACCAGGTATAAATTGGAACTGATCCAACGTTTTATTAGCAATAATAAACGCCGGTGTACCAGCTAATTTCAGCGCTTGTGCTAATTTAAAGTTGGCTTTGATTTGTTGATCAATAGCCGGCTCATCCATTTTTTGTTCCATATGTTTGATCTGCGCTGCACTCAAACCCACTGCGCGCGCTGTTTTAATCACTTTGGTTTTATCCATAGGATTGGTTTGCGCAAGCAACGCGTCATGAAAAGCATAGTATTTGTCAGCAGCGATTTCATGCACCGCCAATGCCGCTTTTGCTGCGTATTGTGAATTACCACCAAAGATAGGCAATTCTTTAAAAATCACTTTGAGATTTTTATTCTTACTAATAATGCCTTGTACCACATCATTCATGGCTTTGCAGTGGCCACATTGGTAATCAAAAAATTCCACCATGGTCACATCACCTTGTGGATTACCTGCCACCGGGGCGGCTTCATCCGCAAACAAATCTTTTGTGTTAGCTTTAATTGCTGTCATCGCTTCTTGTTGCTGCTCAGCTTGCATTTTGTTTTGCAATGCTTGTGAAGCTTCCACCAACACATCGGGGTTTTTAATTAAATAATCGTGTACGATTTTTTGAATATCGCTAACTTGTGATGCTGAAAATTGCCCAGCAGCAGCCTGTTGATTATCAGCAAAAGCGCCCACCGACAAAATAACCATGCCAATTAAAATAAGTTTTTGAACAAACGTCTTCACAATGCAACCCCTTCCTTTGTTTGAGTATGCGTTACTATACCATTCGCAATTGAAAATGCGAATAACAACATGCCCACCCGCCCTAAGGAGATGTGTTAGCACCGTCTCGAAGAGCGACATTCATGTCATGATGTTTTTTAATGGCACTGATACATGGATTGTTACGCTTGCTACGCGCGCTCACAATGACAGAAGAAGAAGTTGTTCGATGGCGTTTTTGAAAGTTGATGTCATGGCGATGACAGAAAAAGAAGGCTGCATTCATATAAAAATTCATGTCATTGCGAGCGAGGAACGAGCGTCGCAATCCATGTCGTGATGTTTTTTAATAGCACTTTATTCTAACTGTTCGCCCTGAAGAGATGTGTTAGTACCGTCCAGAAAAAGCGGTCACGGTTACGCTATTGAGTTGCTAGATGTGAACGAATTTTATCGAAAGCGTTTTTTTCTAATTGACGAATGCGCTCAGCAGAAACACCATATTGATCGGCTAAATCCGTCAACGTGGTTTTTTTGTCACTTAACCAACGCGCTTTAACAATATCACGCGCACGGTCATCTAATACCGCCAGTGCATTGTCTAAATTGGTGTCGCGTTTGTCTGACCAATCCGAATGCTCTAATATTTTTGCGGGATCAGCTTGTTGATCTTCTAAATAATTAGCAGGCACACTCCAGCTCGTATTATTTTCTTCGTCTTCTGGTGTGCTATCAAAAGATTCATCAAATGAAAATGCACTTAAGCGTTGTTCCATTTTGCGCACTTCAGTGGAAGGCACATTAAGCTCGTTGGCCACAATGCTCACTTCCTCATTACTCAACCAACTCAATTTCTTAGCGTATTTGCGGAGATTGAAAAATAATTTGCGCTGCGCCTTGGTGGTCGCTACTTTAACAATGCGCCAATTACGCAAAATAAATTCATGAATTTCAGCGCGTATCCAATGAATGGCAAAGGAAACTAAACGCACCCCCATAGTAGGGTCAAAACGTTTTACCGCTTTCATCAAACCAATATTACCTTCTTGAATCAAATCCGCTTGCTGCAACCCGTAACCATTATAGCCGCGCGCAATACGCACCACTAATCGTAGATGCGACATAATTAACGCCCGGGCGGACTCCAAATCACCGTCTTTTTGCAAACGATATGCGTACGCCTGTTCTTGTTCAAGCGTAAGCATAGGGATTTGATTAACCCAGTGAATATAAGAACCCAAACTGCCGGCAGACAGCTGAGTTTGAAATTTTTGCAGTTGTTTATTCATAAATCGGTGGGAATCATAGCATATTTTGACAAAAATTTAAGGGCTTTAGGTATTTTCGAGTTCAGCCCGGCGAAAGAATCGATTCGATACAAACCAAGCTGCACCAACACCGATGAAGGCCGCCATCACACACGAAAGTAAAACCATTTTGAAATCATAAAGTTGTGAATAAATCGAGACACTATAACTTGCTGCTAAGCGGGATAGTGGCATACTCAACCAAGTGGTCAACACCACCACCAATACCCATGCTCCCATGGCGCCAAACAAGCTCAACCACAACCCGCGATAAAGCAGCGGTCGACGAATAAAAGCCGCTGTTGCTCCGACTAATTTCAACACCTTCACTTCAATCAAACTGTTTTGCAACACCAAGCGAATGGTGTTCGCCACCACAAAAAATAAACCCAGTCCTAATAATAGCGCCAAACCAATAGCTAATCGTTTGAGTAAAGTGACAATAAAATACAACCGCTCCAACCAATGCAGATTCAACTGCACTGAATCCACGCCCGGCAAGTGCGTAAATTGCGCCGCCAAAGTTTGCAACTGTTGTGGGTTGGTTGCTGCGTGTTTTAACGTCACCACCATTACTGGCGGTAACGGATTTTGCATCAGCTTTAACATCGCCGGGGTTAAATGGGCATGTGCTGTTAATTGTGCCCACCCTTGAGCGGGCGAAATATAATCAACGTTGGCCACGGCATTATTTTTTTGTAACTGATCAAGTAACACCGTTTTTTGTGGCTCACTGATGCCGGATTGCAAATAAAACGTTAACTGCGGTTGTTGGAGTAATTGCTGTTTAATTGGTGTAAGCCCTTTCAATAAAGTCATAAACGCCATTGGCAACGCCATGGCTATAGCAAACACCAAAATAGTCATTAAGCTCGTGACGGGAGCACGCAGCAAGGCGCCCAAACTCGATAACGCCGAGCGCAAATGCGACGTCAACCAAAATGTTAAAAAATTATAACGTTTCGGTTTGGTAAGTGTATTTAGGCTGTCGCCCATGTAATGTGTCTCCGGCAATGCGGCCGTTTTTTAAAGTCAGCACGCGATAATTAAAAGACGCTACTAGCGGCAGATTGTGTGTCGCCAACAAAATGGTAACACCGGCGTTATTAAACGATACAAATAAACGCATGATTTCCAGCGCTAAATCGGGATCCAAGTTACCAGTCGGTTCATCCGCTAAAATAATGCGCGGTGTGTTAACAATGGCACGCGCGATGCCCACCCGTTGTTGTTCACCACAGGATAAAGCGCACGGAGGCAAATGTTCTTTGCCAGCTAAACCCACTTTCGCTAAAGCCGCGCGCACGCGTTTTTGAATTTCGGCTTGCTGAAAGCGCGCAATCAAAAGAGGCAACGCCACATTTTCAAACACACTGCGATCGTAAAGTAATTCTGGATTTTGAAAAATCACCCCAATTTCGCGCCGCAGCATCGCCACCTGTCGACCACGGCATTTATCCAAATTTTGCTTATCAATAAAAATATTGCCGCGCGTTTGTTGTTCCATGCGGATCAATAATTTCAACAAGGTCGACTTTCCAGCGCCGGAGTGCCCAGTCAAAAATGCCATTTCACCTGTAGCCAACGAAAAATTAATATCGTGCAACGCCTGATGACCAGTGGCATAGGTTTTAAACACATGTGAAAACTCGATCAAGTTCATCCCTCGGAATTTATCATTAGATAGTAAAGGAGTTTGAACGCTTACGAAAGACCCTTGCGTGCTTTGGTATAACATAGCCAATTAGAAATGCAGCTATAAACTCACACTATTATTAGTACGGGATGTCACAATCCAATTTTTCCTTCCAGTGACCTTTTGACCAACTGCATTGCGTTATGTTTGGATATACATATGTAACGGCATAACAGCTAGCGGTACATCCAGCTCCTGAAGTTAATGACCCAATAGAGTATATTTTGCAGCCCTTAGCTGACGAGCTGATGGAGCCGTCCTTTTTTATTTGAGCTTTCATTTGGCTAATATCATTTTGGCAAGAAGCCATAGCAACACCAAATGTGAGATAGAAAAAGAAACAGCTTCCAATGAGTGCAATAATCTGTTTTTTTTGATGTTTATACGTCATTTTTATGGCCTCTCATTTTAATCAACGGAGATAAATCAATACATCTTAAATTATAGTACACCATAGCCATATTTCGCGGGGATTGAGTACTTTAAAAAGTGATGCAAATCCCAGTATTGAATTGAACACTTAAGATGCTTTAATGTGAATTCGTTTTCGTAAAAGGACCTCTGCGATGGCAATCTATATGAAACTAGCGAATCACCAACAGGGCAATAGCTCGGCGCAGTACTATCAAGGCTGGAGCACACTGTCTTCACTGCACTTTGCTTTGCATCAACCTTATCAGCGTGCCAGTGGTCGCAAGTTAAATCGTCTAGGCACCATCCCGCAATTTTCTGCAGCCACCATCAGCAAAACAGTTGACGGTATTAGCAACCAATTATTTGAGCTTGCCTGCAGCGGCAAGGCGTTGCCTGAAGTGACCATTGAAATCAGCACCCTCGATGCCAGCAACAAACCCTACTGCAAATATATATTATATGATGTGGTGGTTTCGCACCTTGATCACAACGCGACAAGTTATGGCCTGCCGCAAGAATTAATTGAATTAAATTTTACTAAAATTGAAACGCATTATATTGGTCGTGATCAACGCAACCAACCAACCGCGCCCAACATAACAGGCTACGATTTAATGCAAGCAAAGGCATTATAAAATGCGACGCTCAGACAAATTATTTTTACTCGGTGTTGCGCTTTTTATTATTGCCGGCGTTTGGGTTTATGGGCACTTTTTTAATAATCCCATTTATTATCCGCTCGGCAAATACAAACCCATCAAAAATCCACATCCGAAATATTTTATGACGGTGAGAGGGTGGATTGATCCTGGCCTATATAACACCTTAATTTTTACAGAAGAATATTATTCCACTAACGACAAATGCGAAGTAACGATCAACCATATTGAAGGAGTCAGTATTGAGCGGACTAAAGCCATCACTTACAAAATTCACACAAAAAATCATCGGTTTTCAAAAAAACTCCCTCTTGATTATTACAAGCCCGGATTTTGTAAATGGCATATTGTGGATATTTCATACTCTTACTGGATCTTAAAAAATAACAGTTTTGCTTCCTTCAAATTATATAACCAGCCAAAGTGGTCCAAGAGGGCTGAAGCTAAACAACCAATGACATCTCACGCATCTGAAACGATTCTATTTACTCACAGCGACTACAGCTATGAAAAAAGCAACCCCTTTAGCGATAACTTAACTGTTGCACACAAAAGCAACCTAACTTACACCTTGATCTTAAAAAAGAAATGATCACAATACTCGAAGCAGCAAAGCTTAGTAACCATACATACTACCCTGAAAAACTCAGTTTATTTTCTACAACAATTAATAAGTTCAAACAAAAAATGTTGCGAAAAAATATAAAGCTTTCAAACTGGTATATCGTCACAGACGGCAACAACGCCATGCAATCCACCACCCGTGTTTATTTTGGGGCACAGCTTTATTTAAAGTTTAAAAATGGTCGTGCTGATGCCGCCGTAATTGCGTTTCGTGGTACCTGCAATTGGCATAATGATATG
>JBGTHB010000122.1:0-8781 GCA_041746415.1 Coxiellaceae bacterium
GATCCCGCTTAGCTCCACCATAGGTTTAAATAGCGCGCAACCAAAAATTTGCCGTAGAATCTATTTTGCAAGAGTATTTAGCTCGGTTCCTAAGTCGTTAAGCAAATAAATTATAAAATTCCACAGATCATTTTGTTTAATCATTTTGTTTATTTGCTCCGCGGGTAAAAACCGCTGCATTTCTTTTTTAAACTCAATCGAAAGGTGGTTGTCGGTGGAAAGTGATTTTTGTCGTTCATCGAAGTGCTTTAAAAAAACATTCAGGGTGATATTGCGATCCGCTAGCTTTTTGGGTATTAATTCGAATTTTGGTTTTACACCTTGTTGATGTAACCAGACAATATCCCATAAGTCTCGATGTTTTATTTTATTTTTGCGCAAAGCAAAGGCGAGTAATTTGTCAGCATGAATTTCCTCTCGGCTTTGAGCGTTAATAATTAAGCTGTTTGTTCCCATGTCGACACCATAAGGATTGATTAACAGCATCGGTCGGGTGTCATAAGAGGGTACGGAGCAAATGTCGATATTAATTCGTTGTGCAGGAAGGTTTTTTTGTTGTGGTCGAGTTTCAATTTTAATTTTCCAAGTATCAACGTTTTTTATATCTTTAATTGGTTCGCTAACACTTACATTCAGCCCATATTTTTTCTGTAAGCTAGCAACCAGATTACGCCCCATTGTCGAGAGCTTGGTGCGTGAAAAATTTTTGCCACCTGTAAAATCTAAATCTTCACTTAATCGAACACCGTTATAACAAGCTCTAAGACAGGTGCCGCCGATGAATGTGAGTCCGGCTAATAAATTATTTTCACTTAGTGTTCTCAAAATATCATGGTGTAATAATTCTTTTTCGAGAACCACTTTTAACGTAGATAAATTCGGTTTATTTTTTAGTGCTTCAGCTACTAATTGATCAAATAAGTTCATTAGCTAATTCCCAGTCGATTAAATCACAGTTTCGGTGTGTCGTTTTCATGTCTTTTAATGCGAGGGCAATATCTGCGCGCCACATTCCACAGTTTATATCGTAATTCAGTTGCTGAATAAAATGTACTGGCTTTTTGTTAGTGTGAACGAACTCAATTGTTCCATAGTCACCGCAAGCAATCGTATTGCTTCTCCCTGATGACATGATGGATATCCAGTTGATGGGGATTTGTGAAATGATGCCAGCATCACTTAAAACTGTTTCTAGGCTAATGTAATTAAATTCATTTGCTCTGAGTCGCGCTGCTACATGAAACAAAAGTAGACCATCAGTTGGTGCGGCATTTTTATAGTGATATATTCCTCGGCAGATGCGCTCTAAAAATCCTGCTTGAACTGATCTACTGAGCATAGTCTTAAAGGCAGGTTGGGATAGATTCGGAAAAAGAGCGCGCAAGTCATTCAAGCTAAATAAATAGTGCTTATTATTAGCAGTTTGCGCTAGCCATTGACTCATTTTTGCTATGGGCTGCATGGGGGTATACTCAACAAAAAGTTACAATAAGTGTAACCTTTTGTCGAGTTAAGGTCAACCGCAGAGCAGCGGTTCGATCCCGCTTAGCTCCACCAATTTCTTTTCTGTGTATTTTGCTGCGTAATCAATAGTCTTTAACCACACGCTTGGGCAATGGTCCTAAAATAGTATCGACTTGCTGAGTCATGATCGGCATTAGGAGCTGCCCTGATAAGTGTTGGTTTTTTTTAACTGTTTTTAATTGCATATCATTATAAATATCGCCATAACGACCCTTTTGGTTAATGGCAAGTTGAATAGTCGTTGGTGAAATTCCACCGCCATAAACGACTAGGATCAAATCACGCCAATTATTTGTGGTCTGGTTGCTCACCAGTAATGGCGGATGTAAATTAAAATCACCTATTTCTTTATAACTATTACCCTGCGGTTGATAAATAAGAAGAGTACAACCACTGGTGCCGCAAAAATCACTAACCATTGAATGAGGCGCAAGGGCATTTTCATTCGTAAAAACAAAAATAGATTTTTGTTTTGGATGAGCGGTATCAAGAGCAATTTTACACACGCTCAATCCCTGTTGCTGTTGGTAATGGTTAAATAACCAGGCGGAGATAGTAAATTCTTTTTTCAAAGCGGCAATGATGGGTTTTGGTATAGGCTCGGCGTTACATTTTATGACTGAAATCTTACCCAGCCGCGCTTGAAAATAATGCGCCAAAGATTTTTTAACGGTGGGATTAGCGCAGACCAAATACGGTAGAAAAAGACTAATTGCCACAGTGCTATAAAATTTAATTTTCATCGTGTGCTTTCCTGAATGTTTCCTTAAAAACGCCTGTGCCTTTTATGATTCGTAGCAAGTAAAGCTATTATGCCATTTGTACGCTATTTTTCATCCTCGCTGCGTAACGTTTCATTACTGGCTGTCTGTCACAGTGTGGCTAGATCAAAATGATGGTAAGTGATAGATTGTAGCGTTTCGCTTGAATTTAAATGGGAGAGGCAATGCAGACTAAAAACACCAAGTTGACACATATATTATTATTCGTCTTTTTGCCTTTTACTTGCGGATATTTTCTGACGGCTTTTTTTAATCAAGTTAACGCTGTTTTAGCCTCATATATTGTTAAATCAATTAGCTTAACAGCGGGCCAATTGGGAATAATGACTTCCGTTTATCTGCTGTTGTTTGCCTTAGCGCAAATTCCGCTTGGCATACTGCTTGATCGTTTCGGGCCGAGACGTGTGCAAACTGTCTTATTTATTATTGCGGCAATCGGCATGACCTTATTTGCCTTAGCGCCAAACGCAATGGTGCTGTTAATTGGTCGTGCTTTAATTGGTTTGGGAATGGCCGGCGGATTAATGGCGGCATTCAAAGCTGTTCGCGCGTGGTTCCCGCACGAAAAAATACCGCTGATTAATGGTTGCTTGATGGCATTGGGCACACTGGGTGCTTTATGTTCTACGGTTCCTGTTGAGCTGCTGCTCGTCTTTATAACATGGCGTGAATTGATTTTGTGCGTGGTGGTGCTGACATTACTAATTGCGGCAATGATTTTTTTTATTGTGCCGGACGACCTTCAACAAAAATCACCTATTCGTATGGATGCTTTGTTAAAAAGCTTGGGGCATATTTATAAAGAAAAATATTTTTGGCGATTAGCTCCGCTTGCTGCAACCACGTTCGCTTGTAATATGGCAATGGTTGGGCTTTGGGCTGGGCCTTGGTTTACCGATGTCGCTCATTTTAGTACGTATGCAGCGGCTCATCATTTACTGGTTATTTCTGTTGCTTTAATTATGGGGATTGCGCTCAGTGGCTACGTGGCTGACAGATTAATGCTACGTTTTAATATTCGCATTACTACCATTATTAGTGCGGGTCTTTTTATTTTTATATTAATTCAGTTGCTGATTTTATTTGGGCCAGCTCCTGGTAGTTATTTATTATGGTTTTTGTTTGGTTTTTTAAGTCGTAGTACCACGCTGAGTTATGCGGCGATGGCTCAATATTTTGAACCTCAGTATGCGGGACGCGCCACAACGGCACTGAACTTATTATTCTTTATGGCGGCTTTTATTGTTCAATATGCTATTGGTGTGGTGGTGGATCAGTATGGTCATACATTACAGGGTGGCTATCCACCAATTGCTTATCATGTTGCTTTCGCAGCGGTTATTGGTATTCAAGTTGTGGCGCTGCTGTGGTTTTTTGTATTTCCAACAAAGAAAGCATTAAATGATTTGCCTGCTTAGTTCAACTCACGTGTTGCTTTGTAAGTGCTGCGGAAAAGTTCGCTGCGGAAAAGTTCGCAGCGAATATTTACGCAGCGAAGTTTTCCGTAGTATAATTAGCTAAAGAGTTAATAAAGAGGTGATTATGCTAACTAGAGGTTATTTTCCGCTCGGTAAGGCCTATGGCGAAGCTTTCTGCAATCGCCTGGATGAAACTAAAGAGCTTGCTGGCAATATCCTTGCTGGCAAGCATACATTTTTAGTCGCGCCACGTCGTTATGGCAAATCTAGCCTAGCCGAAAAAGCCATCGCTCAAAGTAAATTGCCTTGGTCTAAAGTAGATTTCCATCTCGCAATTAAAGACAAAGACGCAGAACGCCTCATCCTCGTCGGAGTAATGGATTTAATCGGCAAAGCCATTAGCAGTATTGATAAAATGGCCGTCCAAGTGAAAAAATTTGTTAAAACACTAAAACCTAAGTTTGATATCGGCAATGAACACTTCCGCTTAGAGTTGGAAATACGCTCAGGTAGTCTAGCGACAGAAAATATATTCGAAGCAATTATGCTGTTAGAAAAATTGTTGCGAGAAAAAAATAAAAGAGCAGTATTACTGTTTGATGAGTTTCAAGAAGTAGGGGGAATATCAGGCGGACAAGGGATCGAAGGAGCCATTAGAAGCGCTGCTCAAGAAACAAGCCATTTATCAATTATTTTTTCCGGAAGCAATCCCCATTTACTAAAGAACATGTTTGAAAATAATAGACGGCCTTTATATAATTTTTGTCGTCGCATCATGCTACAGCGTATTTCAGAGTCTCATTACAAAAAACATTTAAATAAAGCCGCTGATACAGAGTGGAAAAAATCCTTAAGCGATGAGGTTTTTAATGAAATTATGTGCTTGTCCGATAGACATCCTTATTATGTGAATCTTTTATGTGATCAGTTATGGTCGAAACAAGGGATGCCAAAATCAAAAAAATCAGTTAATGAAGAGTGGGACTATCTAATTGAAGGTGAAAGAAGCGAATTAATCAAAGACTTTTTACAGCTATCTGAAAATCAAAAAATTGTATTGGTTCATATAGCAACACAAAATAGTTTAAATTTTTTTTCGAGTGAAAATTTAGAAAAAATGGGATTGGCGCTCAGCTCCGCGAAAAGCGCTGTCTATGCTTTAGAAGAAAAAGATTTTATTGAAAAACGTGATGACAATTACGCGGTAATCATACCGGTTTATAAAAAAATCTTATCTGGCTAAATAACTGTGTCCACCCGGAATTGCATCATGCTCATCAACTGATAGGCATTGTGCTGCTTTTTCCTCACATTGTCGTAGTATCGGCTCACAAGTTAGGGCGAGCGGCAGATTGAGTAATCGCGTACTTGTTCGATTTTCGTGTAAATCGACTGCTCCGTTTAGCATATTAATAGTGAGTGAGCAGGTTAAATAGTTTTTTTCCACATCTTGAATTTTAGTGATGTCTTTATCACGATCGCAAACTGCTAAGTTTACACTATAAATTACTGCCTTAGCTTCTTCGCTCATTACAGGTTGCAAAGAGGTAATGTAAATTTTTTGTTGAGTCGTCCCGTTATCCTCTACACTTAAAAAATGATTTTCTAACAGCGGTGTTAAATAGTAAAAAACCGGGTAGAAAATAGTGGGAAAACGGTTAAACCCTGAGTCAATTTGCTTAAGTAGCGCCACGTTGGGTGTGTTTGGAAATGCTTCACTTGACTCATTATTATCTGATTGAGTTTCGCCTTTAATCCATTCTGCAAACGGCATTTCCTCTTCTTCAGCTTGGTGAATATAAACAGCAAACTGCTCTTTATAAAAAGCAACGTCATGTATTGGTCGTACATATATTAAGTTGCGTTGTGCTGTTTGTATTATTTCATTTAAGTGGCTGGCAATATTGTCGTCTTCTGTTGCAGCCGTTGCGCGACAACAAAAAAAGCTACAGACTTTTTCAGCTAGGCTCAACTCACGCAGTCTACACTGCGCTGTTAGAAAAGCTTCTGTTAAGTTGATCACTTCAGGTACTACATTCATTGCTTGTAACAAAGCGCATCTTAATGCAGATAATTGCCTGTGATCTTGTGGGCGTAGATTAGAACACATCAGGAGAAGATTTTTTATTGAGTTTTGAAACTGCTGCAGATCGTGGCTTAAGTTTAGATCTTCTTGATCCGTTGCGAATGGTAAATCAAAACGGATAGCTGAGTAAGTCCTGTTTGGATTTTGTCGCCCTAACGGTGCGGTCAAATTAGTTAAAGTTGTTGTGCAACTCGTTAGTAAGTACTTCAGTCCATTTTGATAACGTTGTAATTTTTCAATAGCAAGAGGAGTTAATTCTAGTGTGGTTGCTTTATTTATAGCGACAATAATTTTGCGCAGACGCACACACAAATCAGCACGGCGGGTAATGGGGTCGATTAAGCTATTTGGGTCAGGAATTCGGGCGTGTAATTTTGACGGTTGAGAGGCCGCTTGAGTAAGATCGAGAACCACCCATGGGTCAAGCAATTCTTCTTCTGAGTCAGATGACTCTGATTCAGAATCGGATTGAGGAGCGCGAACAAGTTCGCTTTCACTATAAGGCGCATTATTTCTAGAAGGAGAGGTGGTCTCATAAAGGCTATCTTCAATTGGATATTTTGCCTCCATGTTGGGAGGACGATACCTTTCATCGCTTCCACGGGGGCTAGGCTCTACATGAGTAGAGTTAGCTTCGGTGTCGTCATCATCTCGAGGAAGTTCGTAGGCGCCAAGCGGGGGCAGTCTGTGTGTATACATGGTGCTAGCTTGCCAGCCGTTTTTTAAGTAGACATTAAATTATCTATTTAATGGTGACAAGAAAGTTAGTGTTGCCAAACAAACACTTGGCATTTTGAATCGCTCACCCTATAATGGCCACCTTCTTGTTTACGTCCCCGTCGTCTAGAGGCCTAGGACACCGCCCTTTCACGGCGATAACACGGGTTCGACTCCCGTCGGGGACGCCAATAAAATCAAGCACTTAAAAAATATCTATTCTAAAGATAAACGGCTTTGGTAAAGTTTAGGGGAAATCCACAACGTAACATTGTCAGTTCCGACCCCGTTGCTGTTTAATGGATATTTAAAATTTTCGGTTTTTGAGCGTTAATCCTGATTTTTCAGTTTTGGTTTTTGTTAGTAGACTTCAGTAGTTTTAAATAGCTGTTTGTTATTCAAGGAAAGAGGGAATATTGGCCGATATTAATCACTACCGATTCATCAAAAGGATGAAATACTATCCTGTTTAAGTTATTATTTCGGTGGTTATAAAAATTGAGAGGGTATAGCGATGAAAACAAAAGTGATTGTAGCGTTAGCAATGAGTGCAGGATTCATAACAGCAAGTATGGCAGCGCCTACAATGGTAAGCGTCAAGCCAAATGATAAATCAGGTGTTGAATATGCTTGGACGTCTCCTAATAAAGCTTCTCCTGTAACAATCACCTCCGCAGGTGTGGATGCTACCATCGTAGTAAAAGTCGATCGTGAAATTCCTAATTCATCAAACCCTAGCACGTTAGTTAAGCTGGATGGATGTGGCTCGACTACTTCAATTCAGCCTGGCTCTGCGGCAATTTGTAATATTGGTCCGAAAAGCAATGGATTCTCACCAACATTAACTATTGTTACTGATGCTAGCAACCAATATGGTGCGGCGGGTTATTATCAAGTAAATCCGTAACAGCTAACTCAATTACGGTATCTTAAAAATAAAGCCGCGAATATGCGGCTTTATTTATTCTGATAAAAGAAAGCGCTGATATTATATTTGGCCTAAGTACAATTTAGTTTCATAAATAAATTTTATCTTGCCTGACTGCTGATGCTGATTAAATATTTTTTCGGCGGCATCCAGCATCGCGGTAAAGTTTTCCGCATCCGGTTTTGGCACATAGGATGTGGACAGCAAGCGCCCTTTGAATCCTTCCCAATCGAGGGTTTGCTCATTGGGTAATATAAAAATTTTCGCTTTGTGTGGTGCAAAGAAAGCTTGTACGGTTTCTTCTGTTAAGCCTTCGGCATAGACTTGTTGATAGTCAGTACCAAAAGTTTGTAAAAGTTTTTCATAGGCTTGCATAAAACCGGGTTGCTCGGAATCGCGCAAATTCCACAATAGCACAACCCATCCCTGAGGTTTTAAAATGCGTTTGAATTCCTGTTTAACATTGGTTTGATCAAACCAATGAAACGCTTGTGCCGCGGTAATGATATCAATACTTTGAGTTTTTAAGGTGGTATTTTCTGCCGAGCCTGCAACACTCACAAAATTTTTGTCATCGGATAAATATTTTTCTGCCGCCTGGCGCATCTCTGCATTAGGTTCAATGCCAAATACAGTGTCGTTATTCTCTAACAACAGTTTTGTAAAAATTCCCGTGCCTGATCCAATATCGGCAACAACCGTTTCTCGATTTAAATCACATTGTTTTTTTAAAATAGCTATTGCTTCTTTGGGATAATGCGGTCTGTATTTTACGTAGTATTCTACCGTGTGTGAAAAGCGCTGTTTTGGGTGATGATTTTTAATTTTATTCATCTTGTCACCTGCAATTGGTTAAAAAATTTGCTACCACTGCAACAAATTGCTCTGGGTATTCAATTTGGGGCAAATGCCCACAGTTTTGAAAACAATAATATTGTGCATTGGGAATTTTATTAGCTAATGCCTGCATAGAAGTTTCGCTAAAAATCAAATCTTGATCGGCACTTATGACAAGTGTGGGCGCGTTAATTTTCTTAACCCATGCGCTTGAATCAAAATTGTCTATCGCCGCGTACTGCGCTTCATAACCTGTCACCGTAAAAGGATAAGGATTATCTAATCGTCGCTGAATTAAATTATCGAAAGCGCCTGGCTGAGAGAGAAATTGAAATGAAAACGCCCAACAACACGATGCCTTAATTAAAGTAGTAACAGGTACGTTGGCTTTAATCATTTCAAGTTGTGCCCTGGCATAATAATGAAAGCACATGCGCGAGTTATAGGTTGAATTACTTATAATCATTGATTTGACTAAGTTTGAATGAT
>JBGTHB010000123.1:0-8672 GCA_041746415.1 Coxiellaceae bacterium
TGTTGTGGTTTTATTATAGAAAAATCATCAAACAATTCCCTCCCTTGTTTAACTAGAAGTTTAAGCTGTAATTCCAAGTGGTGGCGATAAAGGAAGGCAATGGGATAAACAAATAAATCTTGTTTGTGCTTATCAGCCGCATATAATGCAAGAAATTCAGCTGCCTCTCGATAACCCCAAGAATATGTCGATTCTTTGTTGCCCAGACCTTTGCTCACAATGGCATTATTCCACCAATCATTGCTATCGCTTTTGAAAATAGAACCGGGCTTGAAATCCATTAGTAGATCCTTGCTAATAACGAGTTCTTTATGATACATCAAGCAAGGAGAAAAAAATGAAGAAAAGAATGAAAATGATTAATTTTCATGGCGGTTTTGGATTGTGATATCATAATGGACATTGTTCTAAGAGCTTTGCTGCAAAGGGTGTAATTACATTTTTGCCCCTTTTCTGTATCTCGGGGCGCGCATTATTTCACCATCCCAGCAATACCCTCAATGAGTAGCCTCCAGAGCTTTTTTACTCTTAAAGATTTTAAAGGCTATCCATAGCGCCTACATTCCAACTTTTGCCTTCTGCCGCTCATGACAAACTGATTGGCGCACCCATTCTCGCATTGGATTACAAACGATAAACAATGCGGGCACAGATATCATTGATAGCATTACCAATACTTTTCCAAATACATTTATTCCTTTGTCTGCAAGAGGGTTGTAACCATGCGTGTAAATAAATAAAAACATAATGGCCAATGTTGCTAACAAAAATATATTTTGACCGAGTATACTTTTAATTGGAATAAATACGTAAGCATGTATAATTTCAACTTTTAAAATTTTCCATATTAAATAAATATTCAAAATAGTGCCTGGGGCAAATAGCCACCAAGCTGAAATATGCAATCCATTAGCAAAATGCCCAGTATCTCCACCTGATGAGAAAGTCGATACAGTAAAATATTGTATCGTTGGGAGCATATTTAGGATAAGGAACCAATATGCCAAAACAAATTTTGGAGCGCTATGCTGAAAACTTTTTCGAGCAAGTAAAATAAAACAGACGACAATTAAAGCAATACTAACAGTAGGACCAGCAATACCAATCCATGCAACCGCGGTATCACGACCAGAATCAAATAACATTCCATAGTCAACATGCTCATCGGCGTTCTGTAAAAACCATCCGCCGTATTGAATATCAAATGGGCTGTGTTTTAACCCATAAATCCAAGCGACTGTTCCATGCCCCCATTCGTGTAATAATAAGGAGACATAATACGCAATAATTACAGCGATAAAATTTAGGAAGAAAACTGAAATTGGTTTACCAGAAGTTGAATTTTTCATTTGTAATCCTTGTCAATTCGTTGCTAGTGCACACTGTTTTAATGCGCCTTCTAATTGTGATTTTTCTTGAATGAGAAATAATTTTTCATGGCGCAACGCCTCAATAAATTTCCTTAGTATTTTTTCGTGTATAATCACGTATCACAGAATATTATCATTAAATTAATTTTATGGAATCTATTTTTTGACAAACTTGATCTGCGATAACCGAGGTTATCATATTTTGTTAGACGGGTACTGTTTCTGTCTGGCATAATGCGGCCAAAAAACCCGGTACGCCTACATTTTGAAAGGAGCTCAAATAAACCATGACTGAGCCGACTCTCCCGGTTGAAGCAACAACGACAGTGCCAAACACAACGGTTAGCCAGCCCTATTGGGTCAAATTACATATTTGCCCCATGGATGAATCGAATGACAACGCCCTATTCCTCTGCTTTTAGTAAAATCTGTTCTGTTGAAAATAGTGGTTATGGTTATTTCTGGTGGATTAATTCCTGGCCCGATGTTTCTGAGCTAAATTACAGCGCTAAAGGCAATCTTGGAAAATACATTATTGTTTTTCCTGACAGAAAAATATCTATCATTTGTCAGATTCATACTGAAGCACCCGATAACAGCAAAAACGAAACCACTTCAACTTATACTCGCTTCAATAACCTATCGGATTCACAAATGAGTGAGCTCATCATAACTATATTGTCTGCTCATGCTTCTATGTCATAAACGTTGGTGCTTGCTCCAATGCAGAAGCTTTCGCCAACTCAGCAATAGATTTAATTCCAAGCAGTTCAAAATCCCGGCATGTCGCTTGCCCAACATTCATCAGTCTTGAAAGCTCGTTTTTGGCATTGTGTTGTTTTGAGCTGCTCATTAGCTTGTTGAAAATCCACCATCAGCCAAAATTACTTCACCATTAATGTAATTTGATTTAATTATAGCTAGGACCAATTCAGCAATATCTGCTGGCTCACCAATACGCTTTACTGGCGTTTGGTTTTTGAATTTATCAATGGCTTCATCAAAATTTTCTGTGCGCGGCGTCATAATAAGTCCTGGCGCAATAGCATTTGCCCTAATCTCTGGACCACCATGTTTTGCCAAAAATTTCGTTAAATGATTAATAGCTGCTTTAGCAACAGAATATGAAATGGCACACGATGCGGATGCAGGATCAATGCCAGCACAAGAAGTAATATTAATAATATTGCCATCACCTGATTTCTTAAGATAAGGCATGGCTTCACGAATAAGACACCACGTTCCTACCACGTTAATATTTAACACTTCTGAAAAATGAGCATTACTTATATCAAATGCCTCTGCGGATTTCCATGCGGGGTTTCCAGCATTATTTACGAGAATATCAATTCGACCAAAATGCTGAATTGTTTCATTTATTATTCTTTTGCAGTCGTCCTCAATACCAATATCGCCTTGCAGATAAATCGAATGATTTAATTCTTGAGCGAGCTTATTGCCTTTCTCAACAGAACTCACTGAGTTAATAACAACATGTGCGCCAGCGTAAGAAAGCATTTTAGCGATGCCCGCCCCTATTCCACTGGTAGAACCCGTTATAATGGCAACTTTATTTTCTAGACTAGACATAATTAAGCCTCCCGCTTTTCATCTTGCTGATGAGATATAAGTAAACTAAAAGACACTAACCCAATAAAACCTATGGTGAAGTATGCTCCACCCAACAATGGGCCTGAGTCAAATTTTATGCTTGCAATCAATCCAGAAGCAAAAAATGCGACTAATCATTGAATAAAGCCACTTCCTTGCACAAACTACTTCGCTGCGTACCAATCTCGGCCCTCTATAGTTGCTTGCCAATACTGATCAAACTTTTCTTTTGATAATGTTTGGCAGTCTGGTACATCGGTGACAAGTAATTTACCTAAAGAACAGCCTAACTGAAAGAGGTTGTCTGACGACGGGAAGCAAGCCGCGTTCCAAGCCTTCAATGCCGCGTCAACGTCACTATTTTCTTTTAGACATTTCTCCATATGCAGTGCATCTTGTATTGCTTTAGTGGCCCCTGATGCGGTATGCGGCCTGATAACAAATCCTGCGTCGCCTAACAAGGCAATGTTGTTTTTATATAAAGAAGGCACGGTTGCATCATTGATAGACTGAATAAAAGGCGCATCTGTATGATGAACTACTTGTTTTGCAAAATCTGGTAAACACATATCAACTAAATGATGCAAATGCTCAATATAGTTTTGGCTCATGTCATTTGGCGCTATATTTTTTCCGGCTATATTATCAAGAACGATAGGATGTTTATCATATAATTTTTCATAAACTAACCAAGTGATGCTCAGACCATTTTTTTCAGCATCTTTGCAATAAGTTGGAATAAGAGCAAAAAGTGCATGACCATCAGGGTAAAGATAAAATGGAGCTCTATCTTCAAGATAGCTAATTTGTTCAGTCGAAATAGTATTCGAGATCCCTCTCCACACGATGTAGTTTGTAAATTTAAGTTCACTCTCTGGAAACAAATATTTCCTTCCGATTGAGTCATAACCATCAGCACAAATAACAGTGTCAAACTCTCTGATTTTGCCATTCAGATTCAAGCTAATTTTATTGTTTGCATGGGAAATATGTTTTACAGCGGCATCATAATTGATAATGCTATCTGGTATCCTTTTTGCTAGATTTGTATAGATGCTGGACCAGTGCTGTAGATAGACATTAAATGGTTGTGTTGTGACTTCTCTTGCAGAACCATCGGCTGAATTATCTAATGTAATAAATGCCCTTTCCTTGATGCCATGTTTTAAAAAATCATTATCAAATAAGTCCCTCTCAATTAACTGATGAACCAGTTCCTTGGGAAGCGCCAAACCAGTACCTCTATCCGTCATGGTATCTTTTTTTCGTTTTTCAAAAACAGTCACATCTAACCCAAGCCGATAAAGTAAGTTAGCGGCAGCGCTACCTGCTATGGAAGCACCAATAATGGCAACTGTGTTTTTGTTCATTGCATTGTCCCTGCTGGATTGAAAATTTTATTAGCTTAATCTTTGCAGTTTATAGCTAAATAATCAACATACGCCTTGATTTTTAAAGGTGTCGGTTTGATATTCGGGTAATACATTAGTAATTTGTCTACCTTGCGACTACACCAATCATTGAAAATTTCAGAGTTTTCATAGCCAATCGCAATATCGTAATTGTTAAAAACAATATCTGTAGCTTGTTTTTTAACAGTGACATTTGTCACAATGTTTGGATATTGCTCTAAAAACATTGCCATGCTCGGATAAATTAATTTTTGAGCGACTTCACGCATGCAAACGATATTTAGTGTACCGCATAAATGACTATTTTTATCTTCAACTAGTAAGTTACTTAGTTTATATTCATGCAATACTTTTTTGCATTGAGCATAATATTTTTTACCGATGTCGGTCATTGCAATTACACGAGCGGTCCGTATTAACAAACGCGTGTTAAGTGCTTTTTCTAATGCAGCAATTTTTGCTCATCGCAGTCGGAGAGATATCAAACAGCAGTGCAGCACCAGTAAAACTGCCTTCTTCTACAACCGTTACGAACGCTCGCATTTGATCGAGTGTATTCATGATTTAAAATTTCACCCATTCACAGCCAAGTCGACATCTTGCGTAAACCACAATTTCCACACGCTTACCTTGCCGTTCACCAACTTATACAGATTCATAACGTCCATGTTTACATACTCATCGTCAGGTACAAAGTAGGCATGATGCTCAACACGAAATGCAATACAGTCCCCTTCTACAATCACATCTTTTATTACACTTTTGAGATCTCGATATTTTTTGTGAAACTCTTGCACGCCTAACTTAATTTGCTGTAAATTAAATGTTCTTGTGACGGAGTGGTTAAACATTTCAACGTCATCGGTAAAGTACTGGTTGATTAAATACTCATTGCCCGCTTCAAAAGCAGTTACATATGAGTCGAATGCGAATTTTTTTGCTTCGTCGTTGGTCATTTAAACTCCCCTTCTTTGTTAGTTAGAAACCTGAGTTTACTTTTAATCGTGTTTGCAATCCATGCACAGAAAGTTCATAAGCTTGAACTTTTGGTTAAGCCTGAATGTGAATCAAAAAATTTATGGACGGGAGTTTGGTGCGTGCTTATCGCTGCAGGCTTCCTTCTCATCCGTTGGGTGCTCATTGAAAAGTGCATAATGTTGTTTTACTTGAAGTGAAGCGAGATAATCTTTGGCGTGTTTCGATATCCACGGTATTAGCTTAGGCACATTTTTGCTAAAAAACTCTGCATATTTTAATGCAAATTCTGGACCCGGACGACCTTTTTCAGTATCCGCTAAAACGCTAAAAAGATTTTTTTTCTGACTATCTAAGACGCCCTTTAGAGTGCTGTTGGGGTTTTTAAATTTTTCTGTTATTTTTATTATTTCTGACTTGAAGCTATTAAGAAAAATCGCTAACTCTGAATCTTTTTTTTGCGCAATTGCTTGTTTTTTTTGCGCAGATGTTTGTTTTTGATCTGGATCTAAGTATGTATCGAGTATCGATCGGATAGCGTCGCTTGGTGTAGCTTGATAGATGTAGGGCAACAAATCATCATTTCCAATATTATCATATCGCCCAACATAAGTATAAAAACGATGTTGAATTTTCAACTTTTTCAATCCATCAGAGCCGAGGTGTTCGCAAAAAATTTTAAACCCAGCCTCGAAAACAGTTGCATTTGACGTATGGGAATCTGGTATGGCTGCTAAAACTAAAGGGTGCGGTTGAGCCCATGCTTCTGCGTATTCACCCTCACTTGATGGGGTAATTCCTGCGCGCAAAAGATCCTTAAGCAATTGCTCTGATTTCAAGAACACAGCAGCGCAAAGGTAGAGCTCTTTCTCTTTTGGGCCGGATTTGGATTGACGCTTAGAATCTGTTGCAAATGAATGAATTTCAGCTTTAGTTACACGTCTAAATTGACCTTTTTCTATTCTCATACTACACCCTTATATTTATAAGCAAAGCATAAACGAACAAGCTTAAGTTCCGCTTAATTTTGCTATGCGCCATGTAGTACATTATGATTATGCGGCTAGCAAACAAGGAAATACAATGCCAAAACCAGCAGTTATTACTCTAGATTTTATCAACGATATTGCGAATCCCAAGGGCAAAATTGCTGCATCTGCTCAACGCATTGCTGATGGTAAGTGTGTAGAAAACGCCAATAAAATAAGTGTATGGGCGAGGAAAAATTCATTGCCTGTAATTCATGTAAAAGTAGGCTTCTCCCCTTCTTACATCGAATGCCCTATTCAATCCCCGATGTTTTCTACCGCTAAACAACATCAGGCATTAATGCTAGGCTCCTGGGGAGCTGAATTTGTTGAAGAGCTGGATGTGCAAGAACAAGATCACGTTTTAGTAAAACATCGCGTCAGTGCTTTTTACAATACTGATTTAGAAACCGTCTTGCGCGCGCAGCAATGCGACAGTGTCATATTAACTGGCACAGCAACAAACATGGCAGTTGAATCAACCGCGCGCGATGCGCATGATCGTGACTATCTTGTTATTATTATTAAAGACGCTTGCGAGACAGCAAATCAGGAAATGCAGGACGCATCGCTCAATGTAATGAACCGTTTTGCAAAAGTAATAACTACCGATGAATGGCTATCGAGTTAATGCTTGCATTTTATCTTGTAAACGTTCTTACTGGCACAACCTTTTCATTACTAGCAAAAGTGCTTTTAGAGGTAAAAAATCTTGCCCATTCTGTTTCGCGTTGTTCGGCATTTTTCTCGCCTGGTAATGCGGTTGCTAAACTGTTTTGAATTTGCTGTTTAGTTAATGGCGTTACGCACTTTGCTTTGTCTGGTGCTAGAGCTTCATATAATCTGCGCTTAGCCATGACAATTGGATACAAACGTTTATTTGCAGTATGCGGCGTATCCGGATGATAAAGCGAAAATTTTCCATTTTCATCGCGGTATACTAATACCGCACCTTTTTTTCTGGCTTCGAGTTCAGTTTTTTCAATTAATCGTACTTCATGATAAGCACACAGATATTCACTCAAAACGAGCTTCAAATTTGCTCTTTTTGATGAGTGTGGCGGAAAGTTCTGAAAAGCCGTTTGTAATTTTTTATACATGGCTTCTGAAATACCATATTTATATTCGTATATGCTTTTATAGTTACCTTTAAATGAAGGGAATTTCGCAATATGTTGTAAAACGACTTTGTTTTTTGACATACCACCTAAGTACGAAGTTTCTCTTTCAGGCGCAATAAAATTATTTAATTTCATTAGCCCTTGTTTGTACATCGATGTTATATGCGAGGGATTACATTCAGTATACTCGCTTAATGGATGTAAACTAACATACACTTTACCAACATAGGGACGCTCAGCCCTACCATCTTCGCCCCAACACGGATCAAGCTCATGCGCTATGGCATAAATCTTGCTGCCAAAAGCGTATCTCAACGCATGGTAGAGTGTGTCTGCGGTAGAGAGCAGCGGCCTGGAGGTGTTGCGTAAAAATGGCGTAAATAGAGAGTTAGCTTTTCTAAACTCCGCCTCTAATTTTTTTGGAAATGAATTATAATCCGAAGAGTACCAATATTGCAGTAGATGAAATAAGCTGACGTAGGCAAAACCATCCCAGCTAACAGGTCCGCTATGCTGCATACGCAATAATAATGAGGCAATGTCAGTAGCTGCCGCACTCATCCGCTCATCTAAATCGGGCTCTAAGCGTGATTTCTCAAGATATTGGGCGTATGACGTAATGCCGCAACTTGCAAAAACAGCACCACTGTATTGGGGTTTTTTAGATTCATTCATCGCTCGGTGTTTGCGTCTTGCACCCGCGCCCCACAAAGAAGGAGCGTAGTGTACGCCACGATATTGTGCGCACACAAATTGAGTACCTAGGGAAGCTAAAAAGTCGGGCGACAACTTACCTTCTTTTTCAAGCTGCTCATTAATTCGCTTGAGATCCGCTTCTACTGCTCGACGATCAAAATCGCTTGCTCGAGGTATAACTGAACGTGTTTTAAAATCCACTCGAGGCGGATTGCTAGCACCATCCATAGCAGCTTGATAGGTAGCAGCTTTGGCGTGACTTCTATGGCGTTTTGCTTGTTTGAGTTTTTTTTCTTTCTTATTTACGGGTAGTGCCTTAAAAGTTTCTTCCTCTTCGCTGTCGGAGTCGTCAGATAAACAATCACCGTAATACGTTTTTGAAGCGGTTTCATGTGCTGTCAAAATCTTTCTTAATTCATTATCTGACTTCTTTGTTGCACCCGGAATAAATTTATTGAT
>JBGTHB010000124.1:0-5154 GCA_041746415.1 Coxiellaceae bacterium
TAGCGGTAGCAAGGGCAACCATTTCACTGCTTTTCATAGTGATTAAGCTGCTGAGATTATAGGTGATCAGTATGACCAGGGCATTTTTAAACACATTGTCATTAAAAGCGCCAAGAAATTGGGTAACAAACAACGGTAAAAAACGACGCGTTTTTAGTAAGGCGAATTGATTAGCCACTGGGGGTCCTTAAGTTTGAATGTACTGCTTGGGATTATATACCCATTCCACTGTGAGCTGCGAAGCTTAACATATATAGCCATGCCACTTGAAGTTGCGATTTATCGCAACGCCAAGTGACGGGTGTAGCGCGCTTAAAAATGCCACAGAGGCGAGGTTACAAAGTGGCCGTAAGCCCAAGATAATGGAGTGGCGTTGATTATTACCAGCACGTATTTTTAGGCATAGCAGGTTTCAAGAAATTCTTTGGTTGAGTTGGCATTTTGCAGCAGGCGGCCGTTTTTCATGGCAATTAATCTGTCGCCATGACGTTCGGCAAAGGTGAGATTGTGGGTGGTCATAATACAGGTTAGGTGGTGTTGACGTATATAAAGTTCCGTCATTTGCATAATTTTTTCAGCGGTTTTTGGATCCAGGGCGCTGGTGTGTTCATCCAGCAATAAAAGATCTGGGCGCTTTGTCATATATAAAGCAAAGGCCAATTGTTGTTGTTCGCCACCAGATAATTCACTGACCGGTCGCTTTAAAGCTTGTGCTAATGCTGGATTAAATTCATTGAGATAAGTTGCCAGTTTGGTGTGGCAGTTAAATTTTCCAATGAGCTTTGCATTTTCAGAAACAGTTAGATCCATAAATAGGCTGTCTTTGGTGAATTGCGTGAGGGTGATGACAGATTGCGCTAATTTTTTATTTGAATATTTTTGGATAGTTTTATTATTTAGCTGGATGTTGCCCTCACGTAGTTGATATTGGCGGTTGATTAATTTAATTAACGAGCTTTTACCAGAGCCATTGCTGCCAACCAGAATTAAAAACTCACCTGGGTTAACTTGCAAATTTACGGCATGCAGAATTTTTTGGCCAGTCGGCAAGGTAAATGAAACAGAATTAATTTGTAAGCGCGTTTTCATATTGCAATCCTCGTTCACGTGAATAATGGGCTGTGCCTAAAAATACAGCTAGCAGCAAGCCGAGACAGAGCTTTAGATAAATTGGGTTGATGTTAAATTGTAGGAATAAGTGCAGCACAATGAAATAAATAAACGCGCCTAGCACGCAGCCGATAAGTTCTAGTGATAAATAAAATTGTTTGTTCTTAACCAAAAGTGATTTAAGCAATTGACAGCCGATAACCACAGCGCCAATCGCAGTAAGAGCAATGCCATTACCCATATGAATATCAGCGTAACCATCAATTTGTGCGCTCATCAAACCACACATTGCTGCTAACATATTACTTAGCATTAAACCAAAAGCTAAATAAAATGGCGCGTTGTGTCCCAGCCGATTGATTAAGTTAGCGTTGCAACCAAATGCTCGCAAACGTAAACCAAAAGAAGATTTTAATAACGCAAATAAGCCCACTCCCAATAGCAGTGTGATACCAGCAAGCGCCAGATTAAAATTGAGTGCACCGGTGTTTTGCAAATGGTTTAGTAAAGATTGATTTTCCAGCAAGCTAATATTGGGTTGTGCCATAATGGCAAAATTCACACTAAAGAGCATGAAAACGGCGAGGATGCTGGCAATCAAGGCATTAATTTTTGCAAACCGTTGCAGGGCAAAAACACCCAAGCCTGCCAGCAATCCTCCACACAATGCCGCCATGGTGGCTTCAAGTTGAGTCGCACCATTCGTTATGAGACGCGCAAAAATTGCCGCGCCAATCACATAACTGCCACCTACTGTTAAATCCGTGATATTCACAATGCGGTAGGTGAGGTAAATACCAAAGGTGATGGGTATGAAAATCAGCGTTTGTTGTAAAGCGTCTAATAATAATTGCAACATAATTCTATCTCTTTAGCCTATGGGGTGAAATCGGCAATAACGCCCTATTCATTCACCACCGTGTAATTTAATTTTTTCGCCACTTGTTTCAATTGCGCCACATTCACGCCTTGTTGTTTAGCGGATTGCAGATTAATAAAAATAGTGTAGTGCGTCATTTTAAATTCAGGAATGTTGCCAGCAGGCGTGCCTTTTAAAATTTTAGCAGTTTGGTTAGCGGCAATTTTACCAATATCACTTTCGCGTACACCAAGTGCAAATGCCGCGCCTTTATCAACTGAGCCGTCATCTGATGCAATCACCGGAATATGACGTTGTTGTGCTTGTTGCACCAACGCCCGAATGCCGCTGACAACGGTTTCGTCTTTTAAAATAAAAATAGCTTGGCTATTTGCTGCGATGTGTTGGCGCACACTGTATAAATCAGGTAATTGTTCGATCATGAGCTTTTGCACTTGAATATGGTCTTTTTTGCCAGCAGCAATGACTTGATTGGCTTGTTTGAAAATACGTTCATCCGCTGAATATACTAACGTTAATTTTTTCAAATCGGGCATGGCTTGATGGATATAATCAATTTGTTTGGCCACGGAAACTTCATCTAACACGTTGGTGGCATTATTAAAATGCTTACCATTGGGCATGTCTGCGGCAATGGCGACAATGGGCTTTTGGTGAAACATATGCAAGGCCATTTGGGTGGCATCGGTGCCAATAGGGGCTATTAGATCAACGTTATGCTGTTGAAACTCTTGTAAAATAGCACGCTGAAGATCGGTATTGCCTTGGGCATTTTTAATGATAAGCGTGACTTTGCCTGGATAAGCTTTAGCGAGTTGTTGTTTGTAACCACCTACAATTTGATCCATTGCCGGTAATTCCATAGGCACGAGGATACCGATGGTTTTTGGGGCAGCGAGTGCCAGCGTGCAACAACCACACAAGATTGCTGCTAATAGACCTTTTAGTTGTTTTTTCATGGTGCTGCCCTCAAAGTTTGTATTTGTGTAACGATACACAATTACAATGCTGGCGTCAAGCATTATTGCTGTTTTTAATCCATATGCTGAGGAGTTGCGTGATATTCCGCTAAGGGATTGATCCGTAGTATGATAAGTCTAATACAACTATCATGAGGCGCTATATGAACGCTAAATCTTGGCAACAGTTTTTGAAGATCACTGAGAAATTAAATACCGAAGAGCTTAAGTTATGGTTCGAGGTTGTGCTCACACCGGCTGAGCAAGACGATATTGCGGATCGTGTATGTATTATTGAGGCATTGCTTAAACAAGAAATTCCCCAACGTGATATGGCAGCAAAATTAAATGTGAGCATCAGTAAAATCACCCGGGGTTCAAATGCGTTGCGCCGTATGAGTACGCAGAAATTACAGTGGTTACGGCGTTTAGTGCTGTAATGATGATTAATTAAAAAATGCGTGAACGGTTTTAACTAAGTCTCTAAATGATTCGACGGCATTCACTTTATCACAAAACATACTACGTTCAGCAACTGTACGCGCATAGTATTTGGCCAGCTTGCGTGCTTGTAAGATGGCAATTTTTTCGTTGTTCAGTAAATCAATGAGTCCTTGTACGTGTTCTAAAAACAATTCACCAATTTCAGTTAAGCCAGGCGGTTGGTAGAGTTTGTGGTGCAGTTCAGCCTCGAGTTGCGCCATTAGCCACGGTTGGCCTACGCCTGCACGACTGATCATTACCGCTTTGCAATTGGTGGCGAGCATTTTTTTAAGCGTAGCAAGACAAGCAATATCACCATTGCCAATAACTGGAATGGTTAAGGCGCTTACAAAGTAGCGAATTTCATCGTAGTTACACGGCGTTTCATAGTGTTCGTTCCAATGACGGCCGTGAACAATAAGTTGGTCGGCGCCCGCGTCTTGTACTACCGTGGCAATTTCTTGATTAAAAACGGAATCGCTTTGACCTTCTACGCGAATTTTAATTGAGACAGGTTTAGTTGTGTTTTCCTTCATGGCACGGATTAATGTATAGAGTTGTTTGGGATTTTCTAAGTGAGCTGAACCGGCGCCTTTTTTGCGAATTTTCTTTTTAGGGCAGCCGCAATTTAAATCTATGTAATCGGCCCCATGGTCGGTAACGATTTTAGTAGCGAGGGCTAGCTCGTTTGGGTTTGTTGCAGAAAGTTGATAACACAATGCGCCTTCGCGAGCATCTTTTTCTAAATATCGGCGTTGACTGGCCAAGGGTTGATGAATAAGTGTTTTTGCTGAAATCATTTCAGTACAGCAAAATAAAGGATTTGAGTAGCGCCACACCAACACCCGAAATGGCGCGCAGCTTACCCCAGCGAGTGGGCCTTGAATTAAATTTTGTGCCACTTGATGTTGCAACCCATACTCGGTTTTTGATCTTCATTTACTGGTGCGCCATTTAACAAAGCATCAATAGCATTTTTTAAATCTTTGCCAGTAACGGGTTTATCGTTACCGGGTGTAGCTTCATCGAAACGACCACGGTATTGCAACACATCGCATTCATCAAAAACATAAAAATCAGGTGTGCAAGCGGCATCAAATGCTTTTGCTACGTCTTGGGTTTCGTCATATAAATAGGGAAAAACAAAACCATGTGCATGCGCAAATTCAGTCATTTTTTCAGGTGAGTCTTGGGGGTGGCTGTCGACACTGTTAGAGCTGATGGCAACGAAAAGCACGTCTTGGTTTTGATATTCTTTTGCAATAGCACAGACTTTATCAATAATATGCACTACGTAGGGGCAATGGTTACAAATAAACATCACTACCGTTATGGTTTGTGATTTAACCTGCGCAAAAGAAAGTGTTTTGCCTGAAACAGTGTCCAACAAAGAAAAGTTGGGGGCTGTGGTGCCTAATGGCAACATTTTTGATGGCGTAAGTGACATGTTTTTAACTCCTTAGCTTGTGGGTTGAAATCGGCAATAACGGCCAATCTTGAACGCACAGGAATTTCGCACTTCGTGCTGCAATTCCTTTCTTAATCTAATCTCTGGCTCCTCAAAATGCTTAGGTACTCACTGTACATTGCGCTTTTTCGTCAATTTTACGTTCAACCTTGTCTCGTTCTTGCCAATTTGTAGATCATCTTCATCGGTGTTTGTGTTGTTGATAAAAGTTTAGGGGCATAATTTAGTAATCGCGGTCCAATCTTGCTTAGCAA
>JBGTHB010000125.1:0-19715 GCA_041746415.1 Coxiellaceae bacterium
AATGGAAGCGGCACTAATTGAATCCACTAACTGATCGCCCTGAATAATGGCTTTGCTCGCATAGGACCACTTCGGCAGCATATTGCCGTCGACTAATACGTTTTCGGGTTGAATGGTTAGTGCGCTAACAGCACGGTGCATAGCCAATAAACTCGCTTGCAAAATGTTAATTTGATCAATCTCCTCAACACTAGCACTGGCAATAGCAAAACATAATGCGCGCTCTTGAATTAATTCAAAAAAATATAAGCGTTTTTTTTCTGAAAGTTTTTTAGAATCCATTAAACCGTCGATGGGTTTATTGAGATCAAGAATAACTGCTGCTGCCACCACAGGACCTGCTAATGGGCCACGCCCTGCTTCGTCCACTCCCGCGATTCGTTCCATGCTGTGTCCTTATTTGCTTTATTCCCATTCGATAGTACCGGGCGGTTTACCTGTGACATCATAAACCACACGAGAAACCGCTTTAATATTATTTACAATTTGCAAACTGACTTCGGCTAAAAAATCGTGGGGTAAATCGGCCCAACTCGCTGTCATAAAATCAATTGTTTTAACCGCGCGCAACGCAATAACATAACCGTAATGGCGCGCATCCCCTTTTACACCCACCGCTTTTACTGGCAAAAATACCGCAAATGCCTGACTCACAGTGTCATAAAGATGATGCTGCCGTAACGCTTGAATAAAAATGGCGTCTGCTTGTTGTAATATCTCAACATACTCTGCTTTAATTTCACCTAAAATACGTACTGCTAAACCTGGGCCAGGAAAGGGATGACGATAAACTAATTCTTGTGGTAAACCGAGCTCAACACCAATCTGACGTACTTCGTCTTTAAATAGTTCGCGCAATGGCTCAACTAATTCAAATGACAAATCATCTGGCAAACCACCAACATTATGGTGTGTTTTAATAACTTGACCTTTACCGGTTGTGGTTTTAGCGGACTCAATCACATCAGGATAGATAGTTCCCTGCGCTAAAAATTTAATATCTTGATGCGCACGCGCTTGTTCTTCAAAAACTTTAATAAACTCATTACCCACAATTTTGCGTTTTTGCTCCGGCTCATCAGCACCTTGCAAGGCTTTATAAAAACGTTGTTTTGCATCCACAACAATTAATTTAACACCCCAATTTTTTTCAAACACGGTTTGTACTTCGTCGACTTCATTTAAACGCAGTAAACCGGTATCAACAAAAACACACACCAATTGCTCGCCAATAGCGCGATGCAAAATTGCAGCAGCAACTGAGGAATCCACCCCGCCTGACAAACCCAGCAGCACTTTTTCATTGCCTACTTGGTTTTTTATTTTTTGAATTTGATCAGCAATAATGTGTTGTGATGTCCACTCACACGGACAACCACAACTGTTTCTTATAAAGTTTTCGAGTATCGCCTTACCGCTTTCGGTGTGCGTCACTTCTGGATGAAATTGCAAACCATAAAATCGTTTTGCTTCACAAGCAATGGCCGCATGGGGACACGTTGCGGTTTGATAAACAGTGGTAAATTCTGCTGGAATGGAGTGCACTTGATCGCCATGACTCATCCATACCGCCAACTCCGTTTTGATATTATTAAATAAACCGCATTCCGCTACGCGTTTCACTTTAGCAAAACCAAATTCCGCACTTTCGGCATTTTCAACTTTGCCACCCAACTGATGCACCATGGTTTGCATTCCATAACAAATACCCAGCACTGGCACATTCATTTCAAAAACAATTTGCGGTGCACGAATGGTATCGTGTTGGGTAACGCTTTCATGTCCGCCCGAAAGAATAATGCCATCCGGCTTAAACGCGATTATTGCTTCTGCGCTAACATCCGCTGGCCACAATTCGCTGTAAACACCAATTTCGCGTATGCGACGCGCAATCAATTGTGAATATTGGGAACCAAAATCCAAAATTAAAATTTTATGTTTATGAATCGTATCAATCATCTTATTTTTCTATTGAATAGTTTGGAGCTTCTTTGGTGATTGTCACGTCATGTGCGTGTGATTCCCGCATACCCGAGGCGGTGACTCTAACGAATTTTGCTTTGACATGTAAATCCGCAATGGAAGGACAGCCGGTGTAGCCCATGCTAGAACGCAGCCCGCCCATTAACTGATGAATGACGCCACGCAACGGGCCCTTGAATGGCACTCGTCCTTCAATGCCTTCCGGCACATACTTGCCTTGCTCAGAGTGATTATCTTGAAAATAACGATCGTGCGAGCCCCGCGCCATTGAAGGAATTGAACCCATACCGCGGTAGGATTTATAAGAACGACCCTGATAGAGCACCACATCTCCAGGTGCTTCTTCTGTACCGGCAAATAAACCACCAATCATCACGGCATTTGCCCCTGCGGCAATGGCTTTGGCTATGTCACCTGAAAAGCGAATGCCGCCATCGGCAATCACGGGAATATTTTTGCCTTTAAGCGCCTGCGCCACATCGGAAATCGCGGTGATTTGAGGCACGCCAATGCCAGCGACAATACGTGTTATGCAAATTGAACCCGGGCCCATACCCACTTTCACCGCATCGGCACCCGCTTTCACTAATGCCGTTGCGGCATCACCAGTGGCAATATTACCGCCAATTATTTGTGCTGCTTTAAAATGATGACGAATCCAGGTAATCATTTCCAACACGCCCTTTGAATGTCCATGAGCGGTGTCGACCACCAACACATCCACACCGGCATCAATCAGTGCTGTTACTCGCTCATGCGTGTCAACACTGGTACCAACGGCGGCTGCCACACGTAACCGTCCGTCTTGATCTTTTGATGCCAATGGGTTTTCGCGTGACTTTAAAATATCTTTAACGGTAATCATGCCGCGTAAATTCATGTGCTTATTAACAATCAGCAATTTTTCAATGCGGTGTTGGTGCAATAACTTTAACGCTTGTTCACGCGTTACGTTTTCCGGCACGGTAATTAAATGCTCTTGTGGCGTCATCACTTCTGCCACTTTGCGCTGCATGTTGTTTTCAAAACGCATATCACGGTTGGTGATAATACCCACCACTACTTCATTATCCACGACCGGCATACCTGAAATATTGTGCTGGCGGCGCAGCTCTAAAAGCTCACCGATGGTCATTTGAGGAGTAACGGTAATGGGATCGTTAACGACACCACTTTCAAATTTTTTAACTCGACGCACATGAGCCGCTTGCTCATCAATACTCATGTTTTTATGCAACACGCCGATACCACCCAACTCAGCCATAGCTATCGCCAACGGCGCTTCCGTAACCGTATCCATAGCTGCAGAAAGCAATGGCATGGATAACTGAATTTGTTGCGTTAACTGAGTTGTGAGAGAGACGTCTTTAGGGAGGACTTGTGAAAAATCCGGCAGTAACAGCACATCATCAAATGTCAGTGCTTCTTTTACTATATTCATACTTACCTCGCGCACCTTGGTAAGCGGCGCATTTTAACGTTAAAACCTACTACTGTCGAGAACTCATTATTTATTGCTGGCGAAACGATATAAAAACAAGGGCGGCACCGACATAATCACCGTGCCTAACACCAGCATTATTTCGTATTGCCACACACTGCCAATATCGACATGAGTCGGCGGCATAAATCCGATAACAAAAGCACCGACTGAACCAATCAAGCCAATCACGCCCACCAACCACATGCCATAGTTTCCGCCTGGAATCATAAAACCCTTTTTGCGTTCAATCTTGAGATAACGTAACCGAATTGCTGCAGCAAACATATAGAAATACATCAACATATACAGAATGGATGCCATCGCTGTTAAATACCAATACGAACCATTCACACTGGGTAGCAATAAAAATGCCAAGCTAACAATAGAAGCAATTATCCCTTGCAATACCAATAACATTACTGGCGCACCATATTTATTTTCTTTGTGCCAAAAAGAATTAAACCCACCCTCTTTAAAAGCAACTTGCAAGCCGCGTGTTGGTGCAATAATCCAATTATTTACGCTACCCAAACCACCGATAACTAACATCAACGCCACAAATGGTAATATCCAGCGCAAATGATAAGCGCTGAAAAAAGCGCTAAAAGCCTGCATAATCCCTGCCACCAAACTAATTTGTTGATTGGGTAACACCACTGCAATCGCTAACGAACCTAAAATTAAGGTGATATAAATCAACACTGTCGCTAACAACATTGCCCGCGGGTAATCGCGTTGAGGGTTTTTTACTTCACCTGAATGCACGCATGCAATTTCCATACCACAATATGAAAGAATAATTCCTGTAATCGCCACCCACATGCCACTATTTGGGTGCGGCAACAATGCCTGAAAATCAAATGAGATATTCATTGGTTCGCCTTTAGCAATCCAAGCCACGCCTAAACCAATAATAACAGCCATTGGCAAAATCAAACCGCCCAAGGTGCAGAAATTGGCAAACCACGCCGATGATTTCATGCCAAACAAATTCACAATGGTCATACCCCAAAACGAAACCAGAATAACGGCGATCAAATAAAACCGGTTATGCGCTAACTCTGGCGAAATTAAAAAACCAATGGTGCCGGCAATAAACGATAAAATAGTGGGGTAATAAAATAAATTCTCGATCCATTGAAACCAAATCGCTAAAAATGCGCTACGTTTGCCAAAGGCCTGTTTTACCCAACTGTAAACACCGCGATTCTCCACCATAGTAGAACCCAGCTCTGCTGCAATTAGCGCACATGGCAGCAAAAAGAAAATAGCCGCTAAAGTAAAAAAGAAAATCACCGAACTGCCAAACAGCGCTGTGGCTGGCAAGTTACGAATACTATCAACCGAGCCAGCGGTGATCATGGCGATGCTGAATACGCCTAAGGCTCGCCGGACAACAGGTGCGTTCATGGTTTCTCCATCAAAATATCAAAGTGTTAAGGAAAACGCGCTCATCGTCAAGCAAAGCTTCCTGGGGATCCCGCTGCTGGCTCGTAACAGCATGAATCTCGGCGTTAAATGCAAACAGTTAAAACCCGTCCTATAGTCAAAGATACCCCTGGTGAGAATGGATTCTTGCCACACAATAAAACACGGAGGCGTTATGTTAAAACTATCCAAAAAAAGCAAACATTGGCGTGTCGCTCTACTCAGTTCAGTTATTTGTTTACTGGTAGCGACGCAAGTGTATTTAGAAGCGGTTATTTATCCGCATATGTCTTAGAGCCTGTTTAAAACAAATAGTTGGCACCAACACCATAAAAATTAGTGACAGGTACTTTTTCAGTATGATTCGCTGGTGTCTGCATCCAACCTGCTTCAACTTGCCAGTGATAAGTAGGACGATAACCCAAACCCACTCCGTATACTGGCAACAAAAACTCACCACCATTCATGGCGTCAGATTGATTAATCGTTAATTGATCTCGCACTAAATAACCAATGCCTATTTTTGAATACAGATACCATTCGTTTTTATAAAAAAACCACCGTGGTTTGAAATCCAAATACACAATATTACTTTTAATTTTGTGCTCACCTGGACTATTTGTGGTGGTGAACTTGGGTTTTTGCGCATAAATAACGCCTAACTCTAAAGCCGTCCAATGGTTAAACTCATAACCAAATTGAATATTAGGCGCAACACCTGACTCGCTGATGGAACTAAATGTGTTACCGTTTAGATAACTCAAATCAGTATAATTTGCCTTGCTGTAACCCGCCATTAAGCCTAAATAAAAACCTTTATGGGTTTTCATAGGCGCCCCACAAAAAGCAACGGAGGTAAGCATCATCGCAAAGAGGAAACTGCTGTAGCACTTAGCTTGACTGAACACATTAACTCCTTTATAACAATCGCTCGAAATAACCAATACGGAATTTACAAACTCATGAAGTTTACCCGACCTTTATGGATTTTAATAATATTTATTTCGTGTTCATGGTTTGCACAAGCGGATTCCGCTTTTTTTCCTAAACAACAATTGAGTTTCGGTTTTTACGATAACAACGTTATTAAAAGTAACCCTTGGCGTCCGCCCAGCCCATTATTTTGGGACTCAGCGCTTGAGGTGCAAAGTGGCGGTACGGCTGTTTATACCCGTATGCTCTATCACACCCAAAAATATTTTTCAGTTGAATGGGGCGTAGCCGCATCCGTTTGGACCAAAAGCCCGCAATCAATCGGCGCCCTATCGGCATTGCTACAGTTACGCTGGTGGATTTTTCGCACCCAACATTTCAATCCTTATGTTGTCTACAGCGTCGCTGGCCCAACTCTATTAACCCGTGAGCATTTAGATACGGCGAAATTTACGGCACCCTTTATTTTTCAAGATTATTTGGGATGCGGTATTTTGTTTGGCAAACAGCATCACTTCGATTTAAGCGCGCGCATGTACCATTATTCCAATGGCGATTTGTTTGAACACAATAGTGGTTTTGATGTGCCGCTAGTGGTGTTTTTTGGATTTGATTTCTAAACCGCTAAAATATTATAGTTAACTAGTCTATCTTTTTCAGTAGCAATTTTATTGGCTGACCAATATGAATAAGTCAGTTGCGCAAAATTCAGCAGAATAAATTCAGCACCACAATAACCTGGAAAAAATGGCCACACTACTGTCGCTACTAAACTAACAGTAGAAGTGATTAAATTAACAGTGGGGACGGCATTTACTAACGAACGGAAATTATCGACTTGTGCTTGTGCTTGTCCTTGTCCTTGTCCTTGTCCTTGTGCTTGTGCTTGTCCTTGTCCTTGTCCTTGTGCTTGTCCTTGATCATCATCTGCATCAGAAACATCCAGCCGCTGCGCGCGAGAAATTTTAAAATTAATTGCCGCAGCAGCCAAACTGAAAATTGCCAATAGATCAAACGTAATCGCTGTAAATAAAGCTGTTTCTTTAAATGAAAAATAAAGAATGGCCACAATAGGACGACACAGCGTATAAGCGCGCTGCATTTGAAACATATCCAATTCTTCTTTTGTGATTGCCTTGTTTATATTTTTTGAAGTTGCTGTTCGTGGTGTATGTGTGTTTAAGGGATTTTCAATATCAACACTTGTCTCTGAGCGCTGATTTAAATTCGTCTTTGCCGCATACAAAATAATCATATCCAACACAAACCCTGCCACACCAAAACTACGATACGTAACATATTCAGTGTGGCTTAGCTGATGACGCAATGGTGGCAAGATACTTTCTGGACCAATAGCCCAAGTGAGATACCACAAATTCTGCGCTAAAACACGCAAGGTACTCAGAAAAAACACGTTCCTATATAATGGTATCTTGCCGGCATTTCCATTTAACGGCGTGGTTTCATTTGTCATTTTTTATTTTTTTTCGAGGGTAATTATATGAACTGGCTTTTATGCTCAGCCAGTGAAAACCAATATAACAGACACAACTTAAAAAAAAATTAAGCTAGCGGCTGAATATGCTCAATTAACAATTGCAGTTTTTTATGATTATTAAAATCATTTATATCAAGACGATAAGCGACAATCACCCGCTGACAGGAGTGATTTGGCCATTTGTCTAAATCGACGTTAAACGCAATGGCATCCAAATAATGCTCGCTGCCTTCTAACTGTAAAATCAATTTCAGATGTCGCTCGCCCACAATGCGTTGACTGATCAAATTGAATTCGCCATCAAATAGTGGCTCAGGAAAACTTTGCCCCCAAGGACCAGCAGCCTGAATACATTCTGCAATTTCCAAACACAAATTAGCTGCACTTAACTCACCATCTGACAGTATTCTTCCTTGTAAATCTTCTTCGTTCACCCGCAACAATACTTCGCTGGCAAAGGCTTGTGAAAACGCATCGAAATGCTGTAGGGGCAAACTCATTCCCGCCGCCATAGCGTGGCCACCAAATTTGGTAATTAAATCGGGGTGTTTCGTTGCCACTGCTTCAAGCACATCGCGTATATGCAAACCCGGTATTGAACGCGCTGAACCTTTAAGATTTTGTGCATCTTCACGCGCAAACGCGATCACCGGACGATGACATTTTTCTTTTACGCGTGAGGCCACCAAACCCACCACGCCTTGATGCCAATCGTCTTGATACAAACACAATCCTGCTGGTAATTTTTCACTCGTATACAATTTTTCGATTTCTGAAAAAGCTTCTTGCTGCATGTGATTTTCAATCACGCGCCGTTTTTTATTTAAATCATCCAGTTGTTTTGCAATCGTCAACGCCACGCTATATTTTTCTGCTAATAAACACGAAATTCCTAATGACATGTCATCTAAACGACCTGCAGCATTTAAACGCGGACCAATAGCAAAACCTAAGTCCTGGGCTTTTAATTTAGCGCAATCACGTCCAGCCACTTCAAGCAAGGCTTTTACACCTTGGCGCATAAAACCAGCACGAATACGCTGCAATCCTTGATGCACTAAGATGCGATTGTTTTTATCTAACGGCACCACATCCGCTACGGTACCTAATGCAACTAAATCCAAGTATTCCGCCATGTTGGGGCAAGTGAGATTACTCTGTTCAAACCACTGACGTTTTTTTAATTCTGCACGCAAAGCTAACATCACATAAAAAATAACACCCACCCCCGCTAAATTTTTACTGGGAAAAAGATCACCGGGTTGATTGGGATTGACAATTGCTAGCGCATTTGGCAATAAGGCGCCTGCTAAATGGTGATCAGTGATCACCACCTCAATCCCCAATTCCTTGGCGCGCGCTACCCCGGCGTGTGACGAAATACCATTATCTACTGTGATGATAATGTCAGGTGAGTGCTGATTGGCGACCTCCACGATTTCTGGCGTTAAACCATAACCATAAGCAAACCGATTAGGCACCAAATAAAAAACGTAACGTGCGCCAAACGCGTGTAATGCACTCACTGCCAATGCGGTGGACGTGGCGCCATCCGCATCAAAATCACCGAGTATTAAAATACGCTTTTGAGCCTTAATCGCATCAGCAAGAAAACTTACTGCCGCACCAATACCAAGCAATGAATCGTAGGGCAATAAACCAGAGAGCTCACGGGTCAATTCTTCTGCTGCACGAATATCACGTCCCCAGTAAATCCGCTGCAACCACTCAGGAAGATGCGCCAATGGGGTAAGTTCACATTCAATATTTCTTCTGACTATCTGCTTCACATGGGTTCCTTGTCATTTAGAGAATCTTTGTACCAAAAATTTTCGGTAGACGCTAGCAGGGGGTCTTTTAACTCGGTGATTGTAGTACTATTTTTAGCTGACTCGTTTCCTTGTTATATTTAAGATTCATTTAAGTATGGCCCGATAGACTCGCAGTAGTGGTATTCTGGTAACCTAAACTTTTTGTGAAGCACCTTATGATCCAGCAGTTTTACAATCGTCCCTTCCCGATACTTGAAGTGAATCAACATTACGTGCTGCGCGAGCAAGAAATCAAAGACTCTGAAGCTTTCTTTGAATACTACGCTAATCCTGAAGTCTGTAAATATATCCTCGCCAACAAACCTCGCAATTTAGCGGAAGCCAGCGCTGAGGTTCACTATTGCCGTAATTTGTTTCGTTATCATCGTGGCATTTATTGGACATTAGCACGCAAAGCAGATGATTGCATGATCGGCGCTATCGGACTTTATCTTAATAATCAACATCATCGTGCTGAAATATGCTATGACCTTAATCAACACTACTGGAACCAAGGCATTATGACGATCGCACTCAAAAAAGTAATCGCTTTTGGTTTTGATCAAATTGACTTACAGCGAATTGAAGCCATTACGATTAAAGAAAACACGGCGTCCACCGCCATTTTGCAAAAACTGGGTTTTGAACATGAAGGACGCTTACGTCAATACCGGCAATTCAATAATGTCGCACATGACATCGAAATTTATAGCCTCATTGCACCTACCTATCAAAGCTTAAGCGCCACACTCGCACCTGCTAAATCTATCGCACTGTAAAAGCACTTACGTTATCATAGCCCATCAAACTTTTTGGAGGGATCATTCGATGTTATCGCAAGTGACGTATATTTGGATTGACGGCGCCAAACCAACGCAAAAGCTTCGCTCTAAAGCGCGTATTCTGCAATTGCCTGCCGAAGTCGACATCAAGGACTTTCCCGACTGGGGTTTTGATGGTTCTTCCACTTATCAAGCTGTTGGCGAAAACTCCGATTTAATTTTACGACCTGCACGCTATGTCACTGATCCATTACTTGGTGAAAAAAATTATTTATTACTGTGTGAAGTGTTAAATCCAGATGGCACACCGCATGTCACTAATCATCGCGCTAAATTGGTCGCACTCAATAATGAAGTGACAGACCAAGAACCTTGGTTTGGCTTCGAACAAGAGTACACCCTATTTAATGGCTTAAAACCACTGGGTTGGCCGGAACGGGGTTATCCCGCACCGCAAGGTCCATTCTATTGTGGTGTAGGCGCTGATGAAGTATTCGGTCGTGAGCTGGTAGACGAGCACACTCAAGCCTGTATTTATGCTGGTCTCATGATATTTGGCATTAATGCGGAAGTGATGCCAGGCCAATGGGAATTTCAAATCGGTTATCGCGGCATTAAAGGTGAAACCGCCGATCCGGTCACGGTATCCGATCACCTTTGGCTTGCACGTTGGTTGTTATACCGCTTGGGTGAAGACTATGACATCACCGCCACTCTCGATCCTAAACCAGTAAAAGGTGATTGGAATGGTGCCGGTCAACACACCAATTTTTCCACCAAAGCCATGCGTAATCCCACCACGGGCTTACAAGCAATTGAAGACGCTATTCACAAATTGGGTAAACGTCATCAAGAGCACATCAAAGTATATGGTCATGGCTTAGAAGACCGCCTTACTGGTAAACATGAAACTGCTGATATCAAAACATTTAGCGCTGGCGTGGGTGATCGTGGCGCCTCAATTCGTATTCCACGTTCTGTTTCTAATGACGGTTGTGGTTATTTAGAAGATCGTCGCCCAGGTGCCAATGCTGACCCATACCAAATTGCCACCGCATTATTGATGACAGTGTGTTGTGACAAAGTAATGGCATAGAACACTCACAGTAGTGGCATAGGTATAAATCGTCGCCCACGCTAGCTAAATACGAATCGCTATTTAGCTAGTGTGGGCGAAAACCTCCTCTCAACTAGCCATTTCTTCACCTAAATCAATTATTTTTAACTGGGCTTTAAATCGAAAATAAATTAATACAATTGCGTGTGGTAGCAGCGATCACTTCTGCTTCTGGAATATTTTTCAATTCCGCAATTTTTTTAGCGACAAAGCGCACAAATTGCGGCTCATTTGGCTTGCCTCGATAAGGATCGGGCGTTAAATACGGTGCATCGGTTTCAATTAGCATTTTCTCTAACGGAACTTTAAGTGCTACCTCTTGCACGTTTTTCGCATTTTTAAATGTCACGATACCTGAAAACGAAATGTAAAATCCCAAAGCCATTGCTTGTTGCGCCATTTCCCAGCTTTCGGTAAAACAATGCATCACACCTCCCACTTCGTTAGCTTTTTCTTGGGTAAGTATGCGAATGGTATCTTGCTGCGCATCACGGGAATGAATGATTAACGGTTTTTTTAATTCACGCGCCAACTGAATGTGACGGCAAAAACGTTCGCGCATATTATCTAAATTAGTGTCATTGTAATAATAATCCAAACCCGTTTCGCCAATCGCCACCACTTTTTTTTGAGTAGCAAACTTTTTCAATATCGCCATAGCCGGTTCTTTATCCAGCTTTTCACTGGGATGCACGCCAACACTAGCAAATACATTTTCATGTTGCTGGGCTATATCAATTACTGTTTGGGCGTTTTCCAAATCAACACCTACACACACCATTTTTTTGACATTTTGTTCTACTGCAGCGGCAATTAACTTTGCTAAATCACCATCGTATTTATCGAGATTCAACAAATTAAGGTGACAGTGCGAATCAACTAAATAATTCATACAACTTCCCAGCTTAATAATAAGTCTTCCCATAACAATTGCGCATTAATGGCAATATTGGAATCGACATAACGTTTTGCGACTACTAATTTATCGAGAAATAAATATAGTTTTTGCTGCTCATTTTTTTGCTGTAGTTTAATCTGCTCAGCAACATAACGATAGCAAAGCGCAATATCAAGGCGAGTATTTTCTTTGGCTAATGTGGTCGCTAATTCAAGCACGTCTAAACGTTGGTGACGAATGGCTAATAACTGTTGCTGCAAATACTGATAGCGCGCATTCGATTCAGCTTGGCTAAACTCAGTATCAAAGTGAGCAAAACGTTTTATTTGGCAACGACTGCGCACAGTGGCCAATAAACGTTGCGGCTGTTCACTAATTAAAATCAGCACCACCTCACCTGTAGGCTCTTCCAATGTTTTTAATAGCGCATTGGCAGCAGCGGTTGTCATTGCTTCAGCTGGAGCAATAATCGCAACTTGATACGCTGCGTGCTGTGGTTTTTGTTGTAACTTTTCAATCAAGTTACGCACTTGCTCGATTTTAATTGAGCGCCCATTTTCTTCAGGTGCAATATAAAAATAGTCTGGATGGGTACCGGCTTGCCACAACGCTTGTGAACCCGTAGCACATAAGAGTGTTTTTGCCAACGCTTTAGCTGCCGCCACTTTTGTTGCAAAATCGCCACCCACATATAACCAAGCATGATGTTTCATAATAATTTCATTAGCTGTTGTTGTATTTCTTGTTTAATTTCATCGGGCTTTTGGTTTGCATTAATTATATAAAAGCGTTGCGGGTGATCTTGGGCAAGTTGCAAATAAGCCTCTCGCACTCGCTGAAAAAAATCCATGCCTTCACATTCAATGCGATCGCGCGCACCACGACCCTTTACTCTTTGCAAGCCAACACTTACTGGCAAATCCAGTAAAAAAGTTAAATTAGGCTGCAAATCAGCTTGCACCCATTGCGCCAATTCTTCGATATGTTTAATTGGCACACCGCGACCACCACCTTGATACGCAAAACTCGCATCCGTAAAGCGATCTGAAATCACCCATTTATCGCGTCGCAAATTGGGTAATATAACCTGTGCAATATTTTGCGCACGCCCTGCAAACATCAACAACAATTCTGTATCCGGGGACATCATTTCTTGGTAATGCCCTAACAAAATTTTACGAATTTCCTCTGCTAATGGCGTGCCACCCGGCTCACGTGTTTGCACATAATCAATTGCTTGTGCCGTCAACCATTCATGGATGTAGCTAAGCGCTGTCGTCTTACCAGCGCCTTCCACGCCCTCTATCGAAATAAATTTTGCTTTGTGTGTTGTCTTCATATTAAAAATAAGGCCCCATTACTCCAAACAATGCCGTTAATTCGTGGTTATCATAAAGGGTTTTATGCACAATATCCTGAGTTATTTGATAGGCGAGTTTCTTGCCTTGAATTGCGTCTTTATGGCTAATGAAGGTTTTGGAAAATACATGCGAACCAGAAAAATTAGCAAAATAAAAAAGATAATCACTCTGAGCCGGATGCAATGCAGCATGCAAAGAACTGCGCGAAACCAAGGCAATTGGCGTTGGCGGCAACCCATAATGCAAATACGTATTGTACTTGGAGTCTTGTTTTAGATCTGCAGGAGTGGGCACCCTTCCATAGCGCCCATCCAAGCCATAAATACTGCTGGCATCCACTTGTAAGCGCATGTTTTTTTTCAAGCGATTCAAAATAACACTGGCGACCAACGGTTTTTCTTGTTCATACGCCGTTTCTTTTTCGATTAAAGACGCCACAATTAATGCTTGATAAGGTATTTTATATGGCAAATCCTTAGCGCGCTGCTGCCATTCTTGTTGCAATATCGCCACCAACTGTTGATGCGCACGCGTCAATACATCAATACTAGTTTCACCAGATGTAATGTAATACGTATCGGGGAAAAACAATCCTTCCACACAAGTATGCGTCGTATTTAATTGATGCGCTAAAGCCGACTGAGATAAAGCAACGTAATCCACATTCGCTTTTTTAAGTGCGCTATCAATATTTTGATATGTCTGCCCAGGAACAAAGGTCACACGATAATATTTAATTTTGCCAAACACGACTTGATCAATGAGATCAGAAAGTTTCATCCCCGGCCGTACAATGTACGAGCCAGCTCGAATACTTCCCTGCTGATCTCGCCATAACAGCCATTTACGTAACAACATGGGGTGGTGAACCAATTTTTTTTGTTGTAGCTGCGCCACAAATTGATCCAAGCTGCTGCCTTTAGGAATTTCAATTAGAACTTGTGAGTCACCACCCAATCTGAGTTCGTGATGCAAATATTGATAAAATGACAAAAAAACAGCGATAAATACCGCTGCAATAAACAATCCAATGTAAAGTAACACCCTAGGCCATTTCATCAAAACAGTTTAGCAGTTTCGTCGAAACTTATCACACCTTAACTACGGCCTGCTGCAGACGGAATCAAACTGGAAAGATCAATGATCACAACGGCGGAAAATCAACGTACCGTTCGTACCACCAAAACCGAACGAGTTAGTTAAAGCAACATTGATAGTATGTTGTTGTGCTTTATGAGCCACAAAATTAATCCCTTCACACACTTCTTCTGGGTTATCAAGGTTAATTGTCGGCGGCGCCATGTTATTGTTCATTGCTAAAATACAAAAAATAGCTTCGGCACTACCTGCAGCACCCAACATGTGGCCCGTCATAGATTTAGTGCCACTCACTGCAAAATTTTTACTGTAAACGTGTTCGCCAAATACGCGTTTAATGGCTTCTAACTCCACTGTATCCATGGCTTGGGTTGAAGTAGCATGCGCATTAATGTAGTCAACTTCTGTGGGTTTAATACCAGCGTCTTTAAGGGCATTCAACATGCACTTGCTTGGGCCAGTGCCACTTGGGTCAGGCGATGTCATATGATAAGCATCACCACTCATACCAAAACCCACTAACTCGGCATAAATTTTTGCACCGCGTTTTTTAGCGAACTCATATTCTTCTAACATCAAAACACCAGCGCCTTCACCTAATACAAAACCATCCCGATCTTTATCCCAAGGACGTGACGCTTTAGTCGGGTCAGCATTGCGTTTTGATAACGCACGCGCTTGTGCAAAACCACCAATACCGAGCGGCGTAGTCGACATCTCTGACCCGCCCGCTAACATGGCATCGGCTTCGCCGTATTGAATCATACGTGCGGCTAAACCAATATTATGCAACCCTGTGGTACAAGCGGTGACAACTGAAATGTTTGGGCCTTTTAAATTGTATTGCATAGAAATCAAGCCAGGCGCCATGTTAACGATCACACCGGGAATAAAAAAAGGGGAAATGCGCCGCGGTCCATCTTGACGATAAACTGCTTCATTTTTTTCTATCCATGGCAAGCCACCTATACCTGCGCCAATGGCTACACCAACACGGTCTGCTGTTTCAGCATCAACGACTAACTCACAATCTGCCATCGCTTGGCGTGCTGCTTCGATAGCAAAGTGAATAAATATATCCGTTTTGCGCGCTAATTTTGCATCCATGGCTAAGCTGGCATCGAAATTTTTAATTTCTGCAGCAATATGCGTCGTGAATAAAGCAGCATCAAAGCGAGTAATAGGGCCTACACCACTTTTTCCACTTAATAACGCTTGCCAGGTATCAGCAACAGTATTACCAATCGGTGTTACTGCTCCAAGCCCTGTCACTACTACTCGTTTTTTTTGCATATCACCTTCTCCAGCTCATGAATTGAAACTGGCAATAGCAGTTAAGTTGCGCTGTTGCCAATTTACGAATCATCTTTATCAGTGCCAAAGTGGTGATCATATGACTAATGACTAATTAATTACTGATCGCCATCCGAATGCGATTTGATATAGTCGACAGCTTGTTGGATGGTTGTGATTTTTTCTGCTTCTTCATCTGGAATTTCTGTACCAAATTCTTCTTCAAGCGCCATCACCAATTCGACAGTGTCTAGTGAATCTGCACCCAAATCATCAACAAAAGATGCGTCGTTTGCTACTTCGTCTTCTTTAACACCAAGTTGTTCCACTACTATTTTCTTGACGCGTGCTTCAATAGTCGACATAGATTTCGTCCTCATTAAGTTTAACTGCTGCAATCATAGCATGGTGAGGGCTTTTTTCACTACCGCCCACCAAACGCTATACCATACACATTCCACCATTAACATGCAACGTTTGTCCGCTAATGTAATTGCCTGATTCTTCTACCAAAAAATGTACAGCTGCTGCTATATCTGCTGGTTTTCCCATATGCCGCATTGGTATTTGATTCATAATCATAGTCTGTTGTTTTTCATCCAATGCGCGCGTCATATCCGTTTCAATAAATCCAGGGGCAACACAATTCGCTGTAATACCATAAGCCGCAAACTCAATTGCAATGGATTTGGTTAAACCAATTAAGCCTGCTTTTGCTGCAGCGTAATTAGATTGTCCGGGATTACCAGTAACGGCAACAACTGAACTAATATTAACAATTCGCCCCCAACGCGTTTTAAGCATAGACTTCAAACATAGTTTTGTCAGACGAAACACGCTAGTTAAGTTGGTTTCCATCACCTCATCCCACTGTTCGTCTTTCATGCGTAATGCAATATTGTCGCGCGTAACACCAGCATTATTTATTAAAATAGCAATAGCGCCATTTTTTTCGTTAATTTGTTGGAGGGTGGCTTTAACTTGTTCTGCATCGCACACATTTAAAACCACACCACGACCATTTTCACCTAATGCAGCTGTTATTTTGGCAGCCCCTTCTGGTGATGTCGCCGTACCAATAACAAAATGATTTTCACTTAATTTTTTAGCGATCGCGCTGCCGATACCACGTGAGGCACCTGTTACCAAAGCAATTTTCTTTTCCATAGTTAAGATCCTACCAAGTTTTTATCAATGCGCTTAATTAATCCTGTCAGTACTTTACCAGGACCGCATTCATTTATCGTTGTTATATTCAATTCATCGCGCATTTTAATAATTGTTTCAACCCAACGCACTGGCTGGGTTAACTGCTCAACCAATGCCTGTTTAATTTCTGCCGCCGTAGCGTGTGTCATTACATCCACATTATGAATAACAGGAATGCTTGGCGTGTTAATCTCTACTGTTACTAAAGCTTGTTGTAATTTATCCGCTGCCGACTGCATTAACTGACAATGTGACGGCACACTCACGGGAATAATTTTGGCTAATTTAGCTCCTGCTTGTTTGGCTAACTCAACTGCTCTATTTACAGCAGCTGTATTGCCAGCAATAACAATTTGGCCTGTGGAATTATAGTTAGCTGGCGCGACCACTTCAGTTTGTTGCGCTGCTTCACAAATTTCTGCAACTATTTTATTTTCAAGGCCAATAATAGCCGCCATAGCACCTTGTCCTACTGGAACGGCGGCTTGCATAAATTCACCACGCTGTTTCACCAACCGTATTGCGTCATCAAACGCCAAACTATTAGCACAAACTAATGCAGCATATTCACCCAGACTCTGACCTGCCATTACGCTGGGTTTTTGATTTTGCATATAAAACAATGCCACATCCGCAGTTAATAAAATCGGTTGCGTATAGTGAGTTTGATTTAATTTATCCTGGGGATTTTCAATAACAATTTGCCACAAATCTTCGTTTAAAACAGTGGACGCTTGTTTAAAATAATTTTGTAATTGGCTGGATTGTGCATAAACATCAGCTAACATATTTTGCGACTGGGAACCTTGGCCTGGAAAAACCATTGCAAGCTTTGACATACAATTCCTTTAGTATTTTATTAACGCTGAACCCCACGCTAAACCGGCACCAAACGCCTCCAGCAATAGTATTTCACCACGTTTAATTTGATTGCGTCGCACTGCTGTATCCAACGCCAACGGAATGCTCGCAGCAGAAGTGTTGCCATGTTCTTCGACAGTTAGCACTACACGTGACAAGGGCAAATTTAAGCGCTTCGCTGTCGCTTGAATAATGCGAAAATTCGCTTGATGTGGTACTAACCAATCCACATCCGATTTTTGCAACCCGCTTTTGGCTACCGTTTCATCAACAATTTCACCTAGCTTTGTTACAGCAATTTTAAATACTTCAGCACCACGCATTTGTAAATGATAATTACTGTGATCGTGCCAAATGGGATTGTCTGCTGAAATTAAATCACTATAGGCTCCATTGGCATGAATATGCGTATTTAAAATACCAGGCGCTGTATCTGCTGTAATTACTACCGCCCCTGCACCATCGCCAAATAAAATGCATGTGCCACGGTCTTGCCAATCCACCAGTTTTGTTAACGATTCCGCACCAATAACTAACGCTGTTTTAATTGCGCCGCTTTTCATGTATTGATCTGCAATACTCAAACCATAAATAAAACCAGCGCAGGCCGCATTAACGTCCAAAGCAGGAATATCAGCACGCACGCCAAGCTGTTGCTGTACTAAACAAGCCGTACTGGGAAAATAATATTGTGGCGTTGCCGTACCAACCACGATCATGTCAATTGCTTGGGGATCTATACCAGCCATTTCCAAAGCATTACGTGCAGCCACTACGGCCATGGTAGTGGTGTTATCTTTACTCTTGCCAATGATGTGACGCTTGCGCACGCCGACGCGTTGCATAATCCATTCATCACTGGTATCAACCATTTTTTCTAAATCAGCATTTGATAATATTTCGCTGGGAATATAACTACCTGTACCAACAATACGCGAATAAGTCATTTATACCTCTTTACTATTCAGTGTTGCCGCCACTACTTCACCAATACGTTGCGGCACAGCATGCTCAATTTCACTAATGGCTTCACAAATTGCATGATAAAAGGCATTCGCATTAGCGCCGCCATGACTTTTAATAACTATCCCATTTAAACCCAGTAAGGAAGCACCATTGTGACGCTCAGGGTCGATGCGATGAACTATTTTTTTTAAAAGCGGTAAAGCAGGTAATACTAATAATCTATTCCACCAATGCTCTTTAATTATTTCCTTAGTTAGCTGGCTCATAAACTTAACCACGCCTTCTATTGCTTTCAAGGTAATGTTACCAATAAAACCATCACACACTATGACATCGGCGACTTCTTTAAAAATACTATCGCCTTCCACATAACCCACATAATTAATTGCTTTGCTATCAGAAAAAATTTCAGACGCACGCTTAACCACATCGTTACCTTTTATATCTTCTGAACCAATATTCAATAAAGCAATACGCGGATTTTTAACCCCATCCACTGTTTGTGCTACCACCGAACCCATCACCGCAAATTGATACAAATTTTCCGGTTTTGAATCGACATTAGCACCCAAGTCTAATAAACGTACTTCAGTGCCAGAACGTGTCGGGAAAGTGGTGCAAATAGCAGGACGATCAATCCCCGGTAGCATTTTCAACACAAAGTGCGCCGTAGCCATTAACGCGCCGGTGTTACCCGCACTAACACACGCCTGCGCTAATTTCTCTTGTACTAGATTAATAGCAACACGCATTGATGAGTTTTTTTTAGTGCGTAACGCTACCGCTGGTGATTCATTCATCGCCACCACTTCAGCGGCAGGTGTTATTTCAAAACGTCCGCCATAATCGGACAAATAAGACTTTACCAGTGGTGTGAGCACATCGGGCTGACCAACAAGATAAAAATAAACATCTGGATTTTTCTTTAATGCACGCGCACAAGCAGGTATAACCACACCCGCACCGTAATCGCCTCCCATGGCATCTACTGCAA
>JBGTHB010000126.1:0-11693 GCA_041746415.1 Coxiellaceae bacterium
AGCACCTCAGAGAATCTGCTAACGGTATTGCGTAAATACCCGGGTTTGCTCAATGTACAAAGCACCATGCGTTTTGACAGCCAACAGTATGACATAAAAGTTAATCGCGATTTAGCAGGCCAATTACAAGTGAGCATTAAAGATATTGATAATACCATTGCCGCTTTTCTGGGTGGCGCAAAAGTTTCTACATTCGACATGGGCGGCAAAACCTACGACGTGTATTTACAGGCCAACGAGTCTGATCTACATAACATAGATTCGATCAATCAATTCTACGTAAACAACATCAGTAATAAGTTAATACCTTTAAACAGCTTGGTCACCACGGCAGCCTCTTTAGGCCAACAAGATTTGCCGCATTATAATCGTCTGCGCTCTGCCACCATCAGCGCCCAATTAGCACCCAATTATCCCTTCGGCGAAGTGATAACGCACTTACAACAAGTGTTACCGAGCTTATTGCCAAGCAATATCAAATACGCTTTTATTGGTCGTGCTGAACGTTTGATTGAAGCCGATTCCAGCATGGGCTATTTATTTTTATTAGCGATTGTTTTTATCTATTTAGTGCTAGCAGCACAGTTTGAAAGCTTTATCGATCCATTTGTTATTTTATTGGTAGTCCCCTTCAGCATTGTTGGTGCCATGGTGTCATTAAAATTAGTCAGCGGTTCATTAAATATTTACACCGATATTGGCTTAGTGACGTTAATTGGTTTAATTGCCAAACACGGCATTTTGATTACGCAATTTGCTAACAAACTGCAAGCGGAAGGACACACTATGTTAGAGGCGTTGTTAGAAGCTGCAGCCACACGCTTACGTCATATCTTAATGAAAACAGCGGATTTGATTTTTGGGACATTTTTCTCGCTAGTGCTGGTGCCAATCACTTACACTTTTACAGCTAAAATCAAAACAAAGATTTCACGCCAAAAAAACGGCTAGCAATTCCAATTTAAACTTCATTAAAAATAACGGCTTATTTAAAAAGCCGTTATTTTCATCCAACGCATTTAAACGTTATGCTGTGTTTTTGGTACAGTAAACTGTGGTTGAATCAATTCAATTTGTGCTTTATCCATTTTATACATTTTGTGGTAACCACGCTCTTTTTTATGCATTGCTCCGCAAACCAGCGTACCAATCAATCCGAATAACGCGGCAAAAGTTACGATGTAACCAAACACTTTGGCCACGTCGATACATTTACCTTCATTGCGATAACTCCACATCAACAGTCCTAAACCAAAAACAAGGGCAATCAAGCCCACAAAGAACGTAAAAAAGAAGAACATTTCGCTACCCTCCTAAGCCAATCAACGGCCTTTACACTGAGTATAGCAGTTGAGGCATGGCAAAAAATGCTAACTTATTGATTAATAAAAGCGCCGTCCAAACACAAACACAACGATACAAAATACAGAACATTATTTAAGTCACGCTGCTACTGTAAATAACCGCATTATTACGGTAACTTACACTAAAGAAAAATATCTTTTAATGGCGTTTGATCCAAAACACACTTAGTCATGAAGGAGTTGTATGTTATTCAACTTTGCGTTGCCCTTGATCGTGCTGTGCGGTTACTTTTTTGCTATTTGTCGGCATACCACTTTGAAGCCACACTGGGTGCCGTTCGTTTTATTTCCTAGCTTACTATTTTTACTTTACTGTGCCGCCTTGTGCGCCGTGCTTAAACTCGCGACAATCACATTGATTGTTATAGGCTATAGTTGTTTTGCCATTTACAGCATGCTGTACATATATGACCGGGTTAAAAATAACAATAAGCCCTTGTTAGTCAATAAAGCAAGTGTGTTTTTATTGCTATTTGTTTTTTTAATCTGGCTGTATGTGCAGTCATTCTATTTAATGGGATCAGATAGTTTTGCTTATTGGGCATTGATTAGTAAATTTCTTTACTACTTCAATCGTCTACCCAACGGCCATGATCTTATTTCTCAAACCCATCTCGCTTACACCCCCGGCCTTGGTTTATGGCAATATTTCTTTTTCACCATCACCCAGCATTACTCCTTATCTATCAGCTATTATGCGCAAGACTTGTTTCTCCTTGCACCAATAGTGGCAATTAGTTCACAAAAAAGCACTGGCCGGTATTTAATTTTCTTCACCTCGTTATTACTGTATACGCTTTTTTTCGGCACAATATTTGCCAACCTACAAGTTGATGCGTTACTTTGCGCCTATTTAGTAACTTGCTTTTGGGTCTTGTTTCAATCGAAAGCAGAAACATCAATGTGGTATCTTCTACCTGCACTGAGCACTTTAGTATTAATTAAAGAAGCTGGCTTGGCATTGATATTAATTTTTATGGTTATGGTTTGCCTGTTTTTATCCCTCAACCGTGAGAAAAATAAGCTAAGTAAACTATTACCCTGCCTAATTGGTTTTATTATTGCTCTGGTCATTGATATAAGCTGGCACGCACATCTGCACCATGCCGCCATCCCTGCCTTTTCTCGCCCACTCAGCGTGCAGGCAATAATAGACAGCTTTAATTTTAAATCAGCTCTCGTTATAAAAGGCGTTGAAAATATTCTTGAATCTATTTTTTTTACAGCTGCTGATGCACTTAATCTGCCTTTTATTGCTTGGTACGGCGCGCTCATATATATATGGGTGGTCATCATCCGCAAAAATTATCCACAACGACGTCATCTCCTGAGTACTGCTGTTGCACTACTTGTTGGCTACGCATTGTTTCTACTAGGGTATTATCTACTTCAATTCACGAAATTTAATCCTGCGGTATTTATATCTGCGCCACATCGCTACCTTGCTATTTTTTTCTCTGCAATAGCCAGTTATACCGTTCTATTATTACTTATACTTAATACTAACCAAAAAACAAAATTTGTTTTAAGCATTATTATTACACTATTATTTTTTACAGTAACGTTAGCTAGCTGGCCACAACGGTATCACGAAGGGGAAAAAAATAGATTGCTTTACACACAATTAGTAAAGAAAATATCGCATTCGGTTCACAATAAACAATCCATTGTCTGTCTTGTTACTAATAAGTATGAATTAACAGCACATGCTATTGATCTGAGACTAAGCTATCGTTTATTACCCATCTCTGTGGTGACTTATACTACTGTTCCTACTATGAACTGCCGTTATATTTTGATTTATCACCCAAGCGCTACTACCCTAGTTCAACTTAAAAGACATTTTAAAATGCCAATAAAAGAAGGCCTTTATCAAGCATCTGAGCAGGGTTTAACTCGCCCACTCAGCACCAACGATTAGGCAAGTGAATGGCCAAGCCAGATTTATTTTAACTTTCAGCCAGGTGACGTTGAGTTAGACCAAGAAAAATCATAACAATATACAAACACAGTGAAAGCAACAATCCATACACATGAATAAAGGAATATATGAGCGCACCAAAAATAGCACCGCATGCGAAGCCTACAATCAAGAATATATATAGGCGCAATTTCCAAAACTCAATGTCGTAACCTTTAATCCAACGACTAATAATAATACCTAAATCAGTAGTTGTTCCCGTCATGTGTGTCGTTCTAATTAATGCAGAACCGTAATGCGTTGTCATGGCATTTTGCATACCCATGGTCAATGCCAAAAAATAGCCTGCCTGATCATAACCGTGCACGAGTAACAACATAGCGCTTAATACTGTCGCGGCCTGAAAAATTAAACTCAAACTGTAACGACGATCAAGCTTGAAATTCTGCCCTTTAATAACAAGACCACTAATAACACTGCCTATTAGAAAGAAGACCACAAGCAGCATTAAATGTGCGAACAACCAATACTGTTTTTGCTCAATTGCAGCACCCGCAATAGTGAGGTCACCTGTCACATAACCAACTGCATTTTTTAAAATGCTGGCTAAACTTATTGAATTGATGTAGCCACCATTAAATGACATTATAAATGCGGTGGAATAAACCCAAAATTTAGTTTGTGCAATTGTGTTTTTCATCCCGACCTCTAAGAGTCTGTTTAAAATCTATTAGTCCGCTGCAAAAGCAGCGTGAACCATAGATTTTAAACAGGCTCTAACTTTCATACCATGCACAATTATTCCGTTTTTTCGGACTGCGGGTATTCTTGTAAAAAAGTTTGTGCTGATAGACGCCGAATATGCGCCCCCAGGGCTGAAAGTTTTTCTTCGATGCACTCATAACCACGATCAATATGATAAATGCGATCAACGATTGTATTGCCACGCGCCATTAAACCAGCTAATACCAATCCTGCTGAAGCACGCAAATCCGTTGCCATAACTGGCGCACCAGTTAACTGTGGACGGCCTTCACAAATCACATAGTTATCTTCTTGGCGAATCCTTGCTCCCATGCGCATTAGTTCAGGCACGTGCATGAAGCGATTTTCAAACACGGTTTCAATAATTTTTGATTTGCCTTCTGCAATACAATTAAGCGCCATAAATTGTGCTTGCATGTCAGTTGGGAATTCAGGATAAGGTGCAGTTGATATATCCACTGCTCGAGGTCGTTGACCTTGCATATCTAGCGTTACACTGTCTTTATCAATTTTAATATAGGCTCCGGCTTCACGTAATTTTTCCAGCAAAGAAGCAATTGTTTTTGGATCAACTTGACGTACAGTGATGCAGCCACGTGTCATGGCGCCAGCAATTAAATACGTACCTGCTTCGATGCGATCAGGCATTACACGATAGTCACCACCATGCAGCCTTTCTACACCATCAATAATAATTGTAGCGCTGCCAGCACCCCGAATTTTTGCACCTAAGCAATTTAAAAAATTGGCTAAATCTTCCACTTCGGGTTCACATGCAGCATTATTTATAATGCTACGGCCTTTGGCTAATACTGCCGCCATCATTAAATTTTCCGTGCCTGTTACCGTAATCATACCTAAATTTAATTCTGCGCCGTGCAATCCTTTTGGTGCACGCGCACAAATAAACCCATTGATGATGTCAATCTCAGCGCCCATTTTTCTCATGCCTTCAATGTGCACATCCACAGGACGTGAACCGATAGCACAACCACCGGGTAACGATACTTCTGCTTGACCAAAGCGAGAAAGGAGCGGGCCTAATACTAAAATTGAAGCGCGCATGGTTTTTACCAATTCATAAGGCGCGCAAAAATTGTTAACTGCACCACTGTCGATTTCCACGCACATTTGATCACCGACCGTAATTTTGGCACCTAAGCGTCCGAGCAATTCCATCATCGTAGTGACGTCGTGCAAATGAGGAATATTGCTGATTTCCACTGGCTTTTCAGCTAATAAACTAGCAGCCAAAATAGGCAATACTGAATTTTTAGCACCCGAGGCGGCAATACTGCCATGCAACGAGATCCCCCCGGTAATGATTAACTTATCCATCATTTATCCTAGTAAAAATTTAACATTGCAGACATCAATCAGCGCCTGCAAATTATCTGGAATGTTTTCAAAGGTGAGCTGATGCTGATGCTGTTTAACATAGCGCTTCCATGCCAACAGCACTGCTAAGATACTACTATCAATGCATTCCGTTTCGCTTAAATCCAATCGCTCTATATTATGCGCCGCGATGGATTGTTCCCCATCGCGGCGTAGTGCTGCCGCATTGTCAAATTCAACCCGACCCACTACGCGCCAATTACCGTTTTCGTTAACAATCACGAACGGCGACCGCGATTAAAACGTTGTAACGCTTGCAATAACGCGGGCATACCACCGTTATTCAATGTGCCTGAAAATTGCGAACGATAGTTATTTACAATGCTGACTCCTTCAATAGCAAAATCATATACTTTCCATTTGCCACTGTAATTCGAAACATTGTAACTAATTGGGATTTTCTGGCCGCTTTTACGAATGATCATACTTTTGACTTGCACAGCGCTGGAATTAATACCACCACGCAACGGATAAAATTTCACAATATCACCATCATAAGATGATAGTGCGTTTGAATAGGTGTTAATAACCAGATATTTAAATTCATTAACAAACTGCGCACGTTGTTGAGGAGTGGCTTTATTCCAATATTCACGGCCCACTACTGAAGCGCCCATACGCGTCATATCAATATGTGGCACCAACACACTGTTAACGATGCGGTGTATCACTTGTGGGTTAGACCTTAGCTGGTTTTTATTTTTTTGCAGCTCGGCAATCATTTTGTTTGCCACACTTTGCAACATTGGTACTGGCGAACTGGCGGCCATTACCCACACTGGCAAACACATTAGAATAGCAATAAGCGTTTTATTGAGCAGACGCATTTTTTTTCTCCTTTACTGAATCGTTACTGTCATCAACTACTTGGTTTTTGTCAGACTTCATACTATAGATCAATTGGCCTATTAAATTTTCCAACACCAGCGCTGGGTGCGTCGTTTCTATCTCACCACCTTGCGTTAGGTTCTGCGGCTCAAAGCCTGGCGATATGCTAATGTAATTTGAGCCCAATATACCTTGAGTAAAAATGCTAGCTGAACTGTCTACCGGTAAATTGTCGAAGTGGTTGTTAATTGACATAGTTACTACGGCGCGAAAATTATTCTTATCCAAACCAATTGCCTGCACTTGACCGATGCGCACCCCACCAATTGCCACTGGAGCACGTACTTTTAATCCACCCACATTATCAAACTCAGCCGAAATCAAATATGTATCGCCATTACCAATGCGGGTTAAACCACTTACTTTAAATGCAAGCAACACAAGTCCGGCCAGACCAACTAACATGAACAAACCAACGATAAATTCAATACTTCGTTTTGCCACGATTACCAGCCTCCCATCATCACGGCAGTTAATACAAAATCCAATGCCAGCGTCAGCAGCGAAGAGTAAACCACAGTTTTTGTTGTGGCGCGAGCAATGCCAGCTGAATTAGGCGTAGCAAAATAACCCTGATAAACAGCTACCCAGGTAATCATAATGCCAAACACAATACTTTTAACGATTCCATTCAAAACGTCTGTCCTAAAATTAACTGCAGCTTGCATGTTTGCCCAAAATGTTCCGGCATCCACACCTAACCAATCCACACCAACAAGCTGACCACCGTAAATTGCCGTAACGTTGAATAGTATAGTCAAGATTGGCAAAGCAATAATGCCAGCCCAAAAACGCGGTGCAATAACACGCCATAAAGGATCAACTGCCATCATATCCATGCAATCCAATTGTTGGGTAGCGCGCATTAAACCGATTTCAGCCGTCAGTGCTGAACCTGCGCGACCAGCAAATAATAAAGCCGTGATAACTGGACCCAGTTCTCGCACCACACTTAACGCCAGTAACTGCCCTAGCTCTTGGTCTGCGCCAAATTTTTGCAAGGTATTATAGCCTTGCAATGCCACCACCATCCCAATAAACACGGCCGACATAAGAATAATGACTAGCGACAACACGCCAACGCGATAAATTTGTTCGCTAAGCAAAGGCAGCAATTGTTTGCTACGGGGACGCTGCACCACAACTTGAGATAGAAAAAATCCTGACTGGCCTACGCGTCGACAAAACTGCCAACCAACACGCCCTAACGCGGTAATTTTTGCCCCAATCATGACAACCCCAATTGCGTGCTTATATCTTGCGCTGGATAACGAAACGGCACCGGGCCATCCGGCAATCCATTTAGAAACTGTTTCAACTCAGGATTGTCGCTAGCTATTACCGCCTGCGGCTCGCCTGCCCCAATGATTTTGCCATTAGCCAATACATATAAATAATCCGCAATCGCCAACATTTCTGTCACGTCGTGGGACACCACCATACTCGTTATACCCATGGCATTGTTAAGCTCGCGAATTAATTTCAATAACACCCCTTTATTAATGGGATCTTGTCCTGTGAATGGCTCATCATACAGCATCAATTCTGGATCCAGCATAATAGCACGCGCTAACGCCACCCTTCTTGACATTCCACCTGACAGTTCGTTGATTTGTAAAAAAGCCGCGCCACGCAAACCTACCGCTTCCAGTTTTAACAGCACCAGATCTCGCACCATGTCATCCGGCAGATTGGTGTGTTCACGTAATAAAAAAGCCACGTTTTCAAACACATTGAGATCAGTAAATAGTGCACCTTCTTGAAACAGCATGCCCATTTTGCGGCGCAGTAAATTAAGACCGTGGCGTGACAATTTCGCCACATTGGCTCCATTTACTTTTACGTGTCCTTGATCCGGTTTAATCTGCCCCCCCACCAGTCGCAATAAGGTGGTTTTGCCAGTGCCACTCGGTCCCATAATAGCGGTCACCTTGCCACGCGGTATAGTTAAGCTAATTCCGCGGAAAATAGGGTTGTCACGACGTGAGTAATGAAGGTCTTCTATTTCGACAATCGTTTTCTGGTCTTGTGCCATAACTTCCTTATATAATGCCCGGTCTATGGATAAAACAATTACTAAAAAGTATATCACGAAAAATTCAACTGACCTGATCAAAAACGCGCTGGCTGTTGTTGAGACCGAACTGGCTGCGATTATGAGCCTCAGACAGCGCTTTGGCGAGGATTTTCAGCTCGCTTGCGAGCTGATATTGCAGTGTCACGGCCGAGTAGTGATTTTTGGTATGGGTAAGTCTGGGCACATTGCTCGCAAAATTGCGGCTACTTTAGCCAGCACTGGCACACCCGCTTTTTTTATCCACCCAGGTGAAGCCAATCATGGCGACATGGGCATGGTGACACCTAATGATGTGGTCCTAGCTATTTCCTATTCGGGCGAAACCCCTGAAGTGCTGAGCTTACTGCCCACTATCAACGCCTGTAATATCCCCTTGATTGTTATGACTGGTAAAATCCAATCCAACCTCGCCCAAAAAGCGCGCGCCGTACTGGATGTCAGTGTGAGCAAAGAAGCTTGCCCGCTTAATTTAGCACCAACCGCAAGCACTACCGCTACATTAGTAATGGGTGATGCGCTGGCAATTGCTTTACTTCAAGCACGTCAGTTTAGCGCAGAAGATTTTGCCCGCTTTCACCCCGGCGGTAGTCTCGGACGGCGTTTGCTAATGCGCACTGAAGATATAATGCGTAAAGATCAGCAGCTACCAAAAGTGTTTACCCACACTGTACTGGACGAGGCATTATTTGAAATCACACGCAAAAGTCTAGGAATGACATTAGTGGTGAATGCGCATAATCACTTACTTGGCATTTATACTGACGGCGATTTACGTCGCACCTTGGATCTGAATCTCGATATCCATAAAACCTATATAAAAGATGTCATGACCAAAAATCCTATTGCGATTTTACCGCAGCTGCTGGCATTTGAGGCCTTAAAAATAATGGAACAACATAAAATTACCGCATTACCTGTAGTTAACCAAAACCACGAAGCGATTGGAGTAGTGCACATGCATGACTTATTGCGAGCTGGAGTTGCGCTATGAGCATTCGTTTATTTATTTGTGATGTGGATGGGGTGTTAACCGATGGCAAACTTTTTTTTGGTGCCGATGGTGAAGAAGGCAAATTTTTTCATGTGCACGACGGCCAGGGTTTAAAGTTATTACAAAACAGCGGCGTGACCGTTGCCATTATTTCAGCTCGACACAGTAAAGCCGTAATACAACGCATGCGTGATTTAGCTATTGAACATGTTTATTTAGGCGAACAAAACAAATTAGCGCGACTCAACACGCTGTGCTGTGAACTCAATATTTCTTTAAATGAAGTGGCTTACATGGGCGACGATGTAGCCGATTTAGCGTGTATGCAAGCCGTAAAACTGGCTATTGCGCCAGCGAATGCTGTTGCCATTATTCGACAAGCAGCAACAAAAATTACCCACTGCAGTGGTGGCGAAGGTGCGGTGCGTGAAGCGTGTGACTTCCTCCTGAACGAACAACAAAAATATGTTACAGCGTAAACCAATCGTCACTAGCTTAATTTTATTGGGCATTGCTTGCTGTTCGACTTGGTTGATGATAAAAAATCATTCTTTTAAATTACCCAATCAAACCACGCTACAGCACAAACCCGATGCCTTTATGGAAGATGCCACGCTTTACCAATATGATCAAATGGGCATGTTACACAGCCGTTTAGAGGCAAGTCAAACCATACACATTCCATTTCAAAACAGTACTACGTTTTCTAACCCACATTTTTTAATTTATACTTCTCAGCGTTTACCTTGGTATATCAGCTCTAAACAAGGTCGCAGCCATCACGGCACTGATTGGGTTTACTTATGGCAAAACGTGGTATTACATCAACCCGCGAGTCAAACGTATCCCGCTACCACCATTCAAACCCCAAACGTAACGGTGTTGCCGCAAAAATCTCTGGCTAAAACCAAAGCCAATGTCACCATTATACGCCCAGGTACAAAAATTAAATCGGTTGGCATGCAAGCTAACTTAAAGACCAATGTTGTTAAATTATTGTCCCACTCTCACGGTAGTTACGAAGAAACTATTGCCATTCCGCAACCAACAGCCCAAAATGGCACAAACTAATAAAGTTAAGTAAACATGACCACTACATTGCGTGCTAAGCACCTTCAAAAAAGCTATAAACGACCCGTGGTAAAAGATGTTTCTCTGAGTGTGGGTGAAGAAATCGTAGGTTTACTCGGACCTAATGGCGCGGGCAAAACCACGAGTTTTTACATGATTGTTGGCCTAATTAAAGCAGATAAAGGCGAAGTGTTTCTCGGCGAAAAAAACATTTCAAAATTAGCAATGCACCAACGCGCGCGTTTAGGCATTGGCTATTTGCCCCAAGAAACATCTATTTTTCGCAAACTAACCGTTTACGAAAACATTATGGCTATTTTGCAATTACGTCGCGACTTAACCACTGCTCAACGCAAGCAAGCGTGTACTGCATTAATGCAAGAATTTCATATTGATCATTTAAGCGATTCAACAGGCATTAGTCTATCAGGCGGTGAAAAACGCCGCGTCGAAATTGCACGCGCACTTGCCATCGAACCTAAATTTATTTTGCTCGATGAACCTTTTGCGGGCATTGATCCGATTTCAGTAATTGACATTAAACGTATTATTCGTCAATTGCACAAACGCGGCATTGGTATTTTAATTACAGACCATAATGTACGCGAAACCCTCGATATTTGTGATCGTGCTTATATTGTTAACGAAGGGGAAATCATTGCGGATGGTTGCCCCCAAGACATTCTGGCAAATCAAAAAGTTCGTGAAGTATATCTAGGACATGAGTTCGATTTATAACTGATTATGTTAACGTAACTAGCTCACTACAACAGGAGAAAACTATGCAACTACAAATAGATGGCCAAGGTATTGAAGTGACTACCGGATTACGTGATCTGCTTGAAAAAAAACTGCATCGACTTACGGCACATTTTGCTATGATCACTCATACTCACGTAGTATTTAAAGTCGATAAAATCCGTCAAATCGCTGAAGCTACATTGCATGTTCCTGGCAACACAGTCAATGCAACAGCGGAATCGGAAGATATGTATAAATCCGTTGACCTTTTAATTGAAAAACTAAAAATTCAACTAACAAAATACAAAGAGAAAATAACTAAGCATTAATTATGTCTCATTCAAACACCCAAAGCACTGAACGTCATCACGCTAACATGTTAGTTATTAATGGTTGCGGCGTTATGATCCGCGGCAAAGAAAATATGGGCAAAAGTGAATTATCACTTGCCCTAATCGACCGCGGCCATCAATTAGT
>JBGTHB010000127.1:0-7591 GCA_041746415.1 Coxiellaceae bacterium
CGTAACGAAGCGCTCGATCACGTGTTGTTATTTGGCCCACCCGGATTAGGCAAAACCACTTTGGCACATATTATTGCGCATGAAATGCAGGCCAATTTAAAACAAACGTCTGGTCCGGTATTAGAACGTGCCGGCGACTTAGCAGCCGCACTAACGAATCTTGAGGCCAACGATGTGTTATTTATTGATGAAATTCACCGTCTAAATCCTGCCGTTGAAGAAGTACTGTATCCCGCCATGGAAGATTACCAACTTGACATTATTATTGGTGAAGGCCCTGCCGCACGTTCTATTAAATTGGATTTGCCGCCATTTACTTTAGTGGGTGCAACAACGCGTGCTGGTTTGCTCACCTCTCCGTTACGCGATCGTTTTGGTATTGTGCAACGCCTGGAGTTTTATCAACAAGAGGACCTCACCAAAATTATTCATCGCTCAGCGAAAATTTTAGATGTGGAATTAAATCACGCTGGCGCATTGGAAGTGGCCAAGCGTTCACGTGGCACACCGCGCATTGCCAATCGTTTGTTGCGGCGCGTACGCGATTTTGCGCAAATCAAAGCGCAAGGATTTATTGACGCTAACGTAGCAAAACAAGCATTGGATATGCTTAAAGTAGATAGCCGCGGTTTTGATTTAATGGATCGCAAATTTTTATTGACGTTGATTGAAAAGTTTAATGGCGGACCAACAGGCATTGATTCACTTGCGGCTGCCATTAGTGAAGAACGTGGCACGGTTGAAGATGTTATTGAACCTTTTCTAATTCAAGAAGGTTTTATCATGCGCACTTCACGTGGCCGCATGGCAACACCATTAGCGTATCAACATTTCAATTTAACCCCACCGAGGATCCAAGCTGCGCAAGCAGACTTATTAGAATAGATGACTACCTCATTTACCCACCGTTTGCGAATTTACGTTGAAGACACCGATTACGGCGGCATAGTGCACCATGCGCGTTATTTAGTTTATATGGAGCGAGCGCGCACGGAATGGTTGGCCGCTATCGGCATTGATTACCATAGTCTCGTTGAACGCCAACTGCACGTGGTGGTGCGTGCCATTGAAGTGGATTACCTAAAACCCGCCAAACTCGGCGAATTAATTGAAGTCGTGGTCAGCGTAAATTACGTTGGTCGCACTTCCCTGCATTTTCATAATATTGTGCGCAACCAAAAAAATCCTGATACCATTTATTGTCAGGGCTTAGTGAAAACCGTTTGCATTAACAATCAAATGAAACCCTGCAGTGTACCCACTGACATTATGGAGAAACTCACATGACCGCCGAACCTTCACTTTGGAGCTATATAGCCAACGCCGATGCCGTCGTAAAAACAGTAATCCTGATTTTAGTAGCGGCGTCTATTGCTTCATGGACGTTAATTTTTCAACGCTTAGCTTTGTTTAAACGGGTGCGTCGCGAAATGCGCGTTTTTGAAGACGAATTTTGGTCGGGTGTAAGTCTAGCGGATTTATTTCGCCGCGCCGGTAAAAATGCTAAAGGTATGACCGCCATTTTTAAAGCCGGTTATGACGAATATCAACACCTCACTGCCACTACCCAAAACAATACCGAACTGATGCGTGGCGTGAAACGCGCTATGCACATCAGCACGCAACAACAGCTCGAAAAATTAGAAAGCAACGTGTCTTTTTTAGCCACAGTGGGTTCAACCAGTCCGTATGTCGGTTTATTTGGCACCGTGTGGGGCATCATGAGTGCGTTTCGTGCCTTAGGCAGTGTGCAGCAAGCCAGCATTTCCATGGTGGCACCGGGCATTTCAGAAGCATTAATCGCAACAGCAATTGGTTTGTTCGCCGCTATTCCGGCGGTAATTGCTTATAATCGGTTTAGCACTGAATTGGATACGATTTTTCAACGCTATGAATTATTTGAAGAAGAGTTTTTGGTGTTATTAAATCGGCAGGTATAGTCTTTATGAGAAATCGCAAAAAACCGTTAGCTGAAATTAACATTGTGCCTTACATTGATGTGATGCTGGTCCTGTTGGTAATCTTTATGATTACCGCACCTTTGCTCACGCAAGGTATTCACGTTAATTTACCGCAAGCACAAGCACGCGCTTTAAAACCACAACAAGCGGAACCGATTGTGGTGAGCGTTGATGCTAAGGGTGATTATTTTTTAAATACGACTGATCACTCTGAAAAAATTATTGACGCTGCCAACTTAAAACAACAAGTGGCGCAGTTATTATTAACCGCCAAACAACAAAATAAAAAACGCGATGTGTATGTTAAAGGAGACCGTGCCGCAAACTATGGTGAAGTTGTAAAAGCGATGGTGTTATTGCAACAAGCCGGTGCGGCTGATGTGGGGTTGATTACCGACCCGGCATCGACTTAAGGTGTAGGTGCCGAAAAGTCGAGCACTTTCGGATCATGCCAAGCAGCATTTTTTAATCTTACCAACTCATTGTGCAACGTCGTTTTTTTCTCAAAACAACCAAAGACGGTTTTGGCAGCCTTGCACAACATTAAAAACGACAGAAAAGTTAAGCCCATTGAAAAAGTGGGCACCAATCCCATAGCGGTATAGTTTACTGCTTTTACGCTGGTGGGTTCGTTCGCATAAATAATTGCTGCCGTAAACACAAAACTAAATACGCTTAATACTCCAGCCGCTGCTTTTTGCGAAACGTGCGTACCTTGTAATGCTTCATCTGCCAAGGTAAATGCGCGACGTAAAATAAAGCCATTAACAATTGAAGAAGCACCGCCAAAGAATACCGCGCCCAACATGTAATGCCATGAATGCGGTAAATCTTCAAAGGTAATTGGTTCACGACATGCCGTTAAATCCAATCCTGCTGCCATACAATGCATGGCTTTTGCACCGGGAACCACATACTGAAACGTAGCCACCGCCACAAAGAAAAATAACGCAACCATATCCAATTTACTGAGCGGCGTTATTTGTTCCTCATCCGCAACACAGTCCTTTCGAGTGGCTGCGTTCAATATATAATCCAGCTTAGTGTTATCATCTACATCTTTATAACTGCCTTCACCAATAAGTGTATTTAAATCTGTTTTTAACAGCTCATTATCATCCACAGCCGCCATCACTTTTTCAAGGTGCGCCATGTTCCTCAAGCGTTGAATCCGTTTCGGCTTATGCGCCATGGTAGTTAAGTTAGTGCAAATGGAGGAAAACAATGCCACAGCCCAATAAGCCAAATTATTTTGCGCTTCACGCTCCACTAAAGCGGAAACAAACATAGCGGGCATGGCACAGGCAAACCACGGATTGATTAACCATTTTTCATCAGTAAAAAGTTGCTTTGACGTTTCTTTCGGTGCTAATAAAAAAGCACGACGCAAGCGATACATATTCCAACTAGCGAACAATATCGTCGGCAAGGTAGAAAAAATACTCGCTGGGATACGATAATAAGCGTCCCAAGTCTTAATGAGCGGCATGTTATAAGTCAGCCGATATTGTGAACCAAATACCACGAATGGAATAGCAAATATCAAATAACTGCCATAGAGCAGCGCCTGGCGCTGGTGGGAGATGGCAGGAGTTGCCACCATTTCTGCTTGCCCCCCCCTTGCCCCTAAAGCACGATTCCCTTCTGCGTAATCAACTGCTATTACGCGATCATCACTGGCGGCGTCACCAAGTAAAGGCCAAGAAATTTGTGCTGATTCACTATCACTATTCATAATCCGCGCATCATAGGCCCAAGAGGTTAAGCCTTACTTAAATTGTATAAATATTTGGAGTGTGGATTATGAATTAATCTGGGTAGGAATACCGGTGTGCTCACGCAACACATCCTGTGCTTTTTGCCAATCAATTTGTGCACCACTGACATCAATGCTGTTCACTAACGCCACCACATCCGCTGACACATTGCCCAGCTGATTGCGCTGCTCAGCCAACGGCAAATGCGCTGCAAGCATAATTTGATTGCCAAAACGACCAATTAAATACGGCTGATTAATAATTAAAACCGGCGTGTCAACGCTCACCATAGAAAACAACGCTTTGATGTCTTCAGGATACAAATGGATACAACCGGCACTGGAACGCCGCCCTACACTAGTGGGGTCATCCGTGCCGTGAATTAAATAGGTGGGATTAGATAGGCGCAACGCAAAATAACCCAATGGATTTTGTGGTCCCGACGGCACCACGTGGGGCACAGGATCACCATGTGTCAGACGGTATTGATAAATACTCGGCGGCACTTCCCAGACGGGATTTTTGATTTTCTGCATGATGTGCCAATTACCTTGCGGACTGTTCCAACTTTGTTTACCAATCCCAACTGGGTAAGTGTAAAAATATTTTTTGCCTTTAGGAAAATAATACAAACGCATCGTCGCCAAATTCACCACAATGCCCTGGCGCGGCACGTGCGGCAAAATAAATTGGCTCGGCACAATCAATTCACTGTTTGCTAACGGATGATCAGGGTTCACTTCAGGATTTGCTTCTGCCACCTCAAAAAATCCCATATCATAGCGTCTGGCAAAACTGGAAATGCTATCGCCTGCTTGCGCTTGGCCAAATTGAATCTGCCCCACTACATCACTGTCTTTTGATGGTAACGGCAACTGCATGGCCAATAAACTCATGGATGAAAATAATAGTAAACTGGCTAAACCTAACTTAAACATAGCGTCTCTTTACAACATTTTATCTAATTTATCGCGCTCTTGCTGCGGTATGCCGCAGGCAACGAGTTGCGTGATTAGAGCACTTAATAAGATAATAGTCCATGAAACGTACAACCACACTAAAAAAATAGGCAGGATGGCGAGCGCTCCGTATACTAATTGATAACTGGAAAAGTGATTCAGGTAACCCGCAAACACCCACTTAGCGCTATCAAACAAGACCGTAGCAATAAATCCTCCCAATAACGCATGGCGAAACTTAACACGCGTGAACGGTAACACCCAATTGAAAAAAGTAAACACCACTAATACCAGGCCATGACGAAGAAAAAGTAAAATTGTTTGATGAGATTCAGGAAAAATTAAATCCTTAATTAAAGTTAGCCGCAAAACAAAAGTGCCAAACACCATTACTCCACCAAAAACAAGCGGTGACAGCAATAGAAAAATAAAATAAATCAAAAATGATAGCGAAGCACTGACATGTGTTTTGTTTTTCCATACCTGACAAAATGCACGATTAATATCGTAAATCATCAACAAACCAATAACGGCTAAAAAAACAATATTGCTCCATGAAAGTTCTTGCGAGTGTTGTAAAAATAAATCAAGATGAAATGAAATCTTATCCGCCGATGTTGCCACAAAATTACTTAAAATAATATCGCGCAATTTTGCTGCCATGCCATTAAAAATAGGAAACAAAGATAGAATACTAAAACTTAAAATAGTGATTGGCACGATGGCTAATAACGTGGTGTAAGCTAAGGCCGCTGCACGATACGTAAAGCCTTCTTTTAAATAACGACGCATAAGATAAGCGCCATTTATGTAGACTGATTTTAATTTTCGCATAAACACCATTATATCCACACTTCAAAATAGGAATAATCGCAACTTCAAATGAAATGAGTATATAATGCTAGTCTCTCAGCCAAAAGAGGTTTATAACATCATGCCAAATGTGATCATTTACCACAATCCGCAGTGTTCAAAATCCCGCGAAGCGCTCGCTTTAATTGAAAAGAAAGGCATTAAGCCTATTGTCATCGAGTACTTAAAACACCCACCCAATATGTCTGAGCTAGCTGAAATATTAAAATTATTACGCGTTAGCGCCTTTAAATTAATGCGTGACCATGACCCACTTTATAAAGAACTGGGCATGGACAAGCTGGATTCGAGTGAAGCTGCTATTTTAACGGCACTGGCAAAACATCCACGTTTATTACAACGACCCATCGTAATTCATGGTCATCGTGCCGTAATCGCGCGTCCAGCTGAAAAAGTTTTGGAGATTCTATAATGCCCTATGTTTTAGTTCTGTATTACAGCCGCTACGGCGCCACCCAAAAAATGGCCGAAGTCATTGCCAATGGTGTGGCAACTGTAAAAGGCATCACAGCAAAAGTGCGTACCGTGCCTGCGGTTTCAACTAACTGCGAGGCCAGCGAACCCGCTATCCCTGATACCGGACCGATTTACGCCACACTGGATGATTTACAAAATTGTGCGGGTCTTGCATTAGGAAGCCCAACTCGTTTTGGCAACATGGCAGCACCGTTAAAATATTTTCTGGATAGCACCAGCGGCTTGTGGCAGGCTGGCGCGTTAATTAATAAGCCCGCTGCTGTATTTACTTCAACAGCAAGTTTGCATGGTGGGCAAGAAACCACATTATTGACGATGATGATACCACTACTGCATCACGGTGCAATTCTTGTTGGCTCGCCTTATAGCGAAACGGAATTATTCACCACTACCAGCGGCGGCACTCCCTATGGACCCAGCCATTTCGCCGGTACAAAAAGTGATTTACCATTAAGCACCGACGAAAAGACATTGTGTTTTGCGTTAGGCAAACGTTTAGCCACCATCACTTTGCAGTTGCTATGACACCAAAAACGTATTATCAGCAGTTAATCAACGAAAATAAAATTCGCTTTGATGCTCACCAACAACCAGCACTCAATGCACTTAATCGCGTGCAGCAACAACTAACAAATCGATTTTCATGGCGCCGCCTACTTAACTGGCCAGTGAAAGGAATTTACATGTGGGGCTCGGTTGGCACAGGCAAAACATTACTAATGGATTTACTTTGTAAAACCGCACCGATAAAAATAAAACGCATGCATTTTTATTTATTTATGCAGTTCATTCACGAGCAATTAACGGTGCTACAAGGAAACAAAAACCCTTTAGAAAAAATTGCCAAACAAATTAGTCGCGATTACAAACTGATTTTATTCGATGAGTTTTACGTTAAAAATATTGCCGACGCCATGATACTTGGTGGCCTTTTAAAGGCACTATTTAAATATAAAGTGTGTTTTATTGCGACATCGAATACCCCACCCAATAAACTTTACTGGGATGGCTTACAACGTGAAAATTTTTTACCGGCGATAGCTGAGATTGAAAAACACTGTGAAATTATTCACATGGCTTGTGCGCAAGACTATCGTTTATCTGGAGTGCACGAGCAAGGTATTTATTTTTTTCCCAAAAATAAGCTGGCATTAACCAAAATTTTCAACAAACTGAGTGCCGCTCACCATGTAACCCACGAGCCTTTAATACTGAACGATCGTCCCATTGAAATCATCAAGCGCACCAGTGACGTATTATGGCTGAGCTTATTACAACTTTGCAGCGTGCCACGCTCCAATGATGATTATGCCAAAATTGTGAAGAAATTTTCGTTTGTTATGATTAGTGATATCCGTCAAATCCAACCACATGAAGTCAACTTAATTCATAATTTTATTCAGTTTATTGATATTGCTTATGACAATCACGTGCGTTGTATTTTTTCAGCCGATATTGCAGCCAATGAAATTTATCTCAACGGCAAATACACTGCCGAATTTAAACGCACCTGCTCGCGCATTAATGAAATGCAAACTAAAGCGTATTTTGATACGCCGTCAGG
>JBGTHB010000128.1:0-5020 GCA_041746415.1 Coxiellaceae bacterium
ATATGCTGTTTTTGTTTTGGTAGACGCTGATGCATGGCGTCCAACTGGAAAGAAAGACGCTCTGGTGGTATGGTTAGAGCATCAAAAAACACTTAATTTGGCGCTTTTGATAGTTTTAATCTAAGTGGAGGACATTATGGGAGGTATATTTTCAAGTGAGAAGCGAGCCGCGAGTAGCTTGCGTAGTGGCCGCTCTTTGCAACTAGAAGATGATATTCGAGTTGAGGTTAAGCCATAAAGAGCGCTGGGGTTTGACTCTGTTAGTGTTTGCTCAAGAAAACCAGCATAAGCTAGTGAAGTTAACTATTGATACTGAAGATGAAAATCTGATATATACGCAAAGTTTTATTAATGCAATTTCTTCTTTCCATTTCGGTGACAGTAGCACTCTTAAGGTTTATCCTTTTGTTGCTGAGATCAATACAAATGAAAATTGTCTTCAGGTTAGTGGGGATCTGGATTTGTTTTTTAGATTAATGAAAGGAAGACTAGCCGAGGGTTTTGTTGATGGCTTACGTGCGAATGCAAATGTAAAAAATTTTATTGATAGCACAAAAGATGCTTTGCCTATAGGTTATGAGCGAAACACGGAATCACCAAAAATGTCTCATTAATTTGATTTAATTCACTTACGCAATGCCGGCTCTTCGCCGGTTATTTTGTCAAAAAGTTGAGATGAGAAATTTATAAAACTAGTCAAACTGATTTCTACACTTCCTTTGCTTTTCACTGTTGGATAAGCGCGTGACTTGCATGCTCCAGCTGAGGAGTCTAGCTTGTTGATTGTTGCTTCGACTGAGTCAAAGAGCGCATCGTAATTTAGTTTAATGTCGTTGGAATATTTAATTTCTACGTGTGGCACGGTACTTTCCTAATATAGATATTAGTCAACCGCCCAATATTTTGATTGGCTCCTCGGGAGGGATTTATGCCGGTCCATCCTGGACCGTCACCCTTCGGGTCGCGCTAATGCGCGGGCAAATTTTGCAATCCATGCAAAATTTCTGAACCCGGTTTATTATTTTCGTCGGGGGTTCAAAGCCTCTAGGTGATAATCAAAAAAAAACCACTCTAAGTGAGTGGTCTTTTTTAATTATTGGCTCCTCGGGAGGGATTTGAACCCCCGACCAAGTGATTAACAGTCACCTGCTCTACCACTGAGCTACCGAGGAGCGTCGAATGGAAGACGTATGTTACTGATCCAGGCGGGGATAATCAACTATTTATTCAGCCGCTTGTTAGCTTGTTGGCGCCGTTATTTTGACTAAATTGAGAACATTTTTTTGAGACGTTCGGCTGCTACTTTGAGTTGGTTGTCGTCGATAACATAGGAAAACCGCAAACAGTTTGGCGCACCAAAGGCGCTGCCTGGCACGCAAGCAATCAGCGCTTCATCGAGAATTTTTGCTGCTAGCTCCACATCATTTTTAACATTTAGCTTTTTGATTGCTTTACTCGCATCAACGAATAAATAAAATGTCGCATTAGCCGGTTGCAGGGTGAGGCAGTTAATTTTCTTTAATTCATGATAAAAATAATTGTGTCGCTGATGAAAAGCATCATACATATATTGATATTTTTCTTTGCCATATATTAGGGCTTCCGCACCGGCTGCTTGACTGATAGAGCAGGGATTGCTGGTGCTATGCGATTGGATTTTTTTCATGGCTTTAGTTAGTTCCACAGTGGCTGCACAGTAGCCGAGACGCCAACCGGTCATGGCGTACGCTTTTGAAAAACCATTCACCACAATAGTGCGATCTTTTAACTCTGGGCAAACCATCGCGATATTGTTAAAACCGTCTACGTGCCATTCGATGTATTCGTAAATATCGTCTGAAATTATCATAATTTGAGGATGTTTTAATAACACAGCAGCTAGGGCGCCTAATTCGGCTTTGCTATAAATCATGCCGGTTGGATTACTGGGGCTATTTAGAAAAAATAATTTGGTTTTTGCCGTGATGGCTTTTTTTAATTGGTCAGCGGTTATTTTAAAATTCTGTTCAATGCCCGCATTAAGATACACCGCTTTGGCGCCGCATAACGCCACCATTGGGGGATAGGATAACCAGTATGGCGCAGGGATGATGGCTTCATCATCAGGATTTAAAATCGCTTGGCAAGCATTGTAAACAGATTGTTTAGCGCCATTACTGACGATAATTTGGTTGTTGGTATAGCTGAGTCGATTATCACGCTTAAATTTATGGATGATGGCATCTATTAACTCGGGTGTGCCTTCAATGGCAGTATACTTTGTTTTCCCAGTTTTAATGGCTTGGATACCTGCCTGTTTAATAAAATCCGGGGTGTCAAAGTCAGGTTCTCCCGCACTCATATTAATAATGTCATGGCCTTGTGCTTTTAACTGTTTCGCTTTAGCGCTGATGATCAACGTAACTGAAGGTAGGATTAATTGGCTGCGTTCGCTGGGCTGAAGGCTCATGTGTTTACTCTCTATGGTGATGAACCATTATGATAAGGTGGTACTTCAGCCGGTTCAATGACTATGTTAAGGTTAGGCGGTGAATGCAACGTTTAAATTACACAGTCAGTTTTTACCAAATGGGGATCAGCCACAAGCAATCGAAAAACTGGTTGAGGGGTTGCGGGATGGCTTAGCATTTCAAACCTTGCTGGGTGTCACCGGCTCTGGTAAAACCTTCACCATTGCAAATGTGATTGAAAAAGTGCAGCGCCCAGCGTTAATCATGGCGCCGAACAAAACGCTTGCAGCGCAGTTTTATGCTGAGATGCGTGAGTTTTTTCCTAATAACGCCGTCGAGTATTTTGTTTCATATTACGATTATTATCAGCCTGAGGCTTATGTGCCCGCCAGCGATACGTATATTGAAAAAGACGCTTCTGTTAATGAACAGATTGAACAAATGCGCTTGTCAGCAACCAAAGCGATGATTGAACGCCACGATACCATTATTGTGGCGACGGTATCGGCCATTTATGGTTTGGGTGATCCAGAGCTGTATTTAAAAATGGTATTGCATTTATCTCGCGGCGAAAAAATAGATCAGCGCCGTATTTTGCATCGTTTGGCTGAGTTGCAATATCAACGTAATGATTTGGCATTTTATCGTGGCACGTATCGTGTGTTAGGAGATGTAATTGATATTTTTCCTGCAGATGAGGAACGAGATGGAATTCGCCTTGAGTTATTTGATGATGAGGTTGAAAAAATATCCGTTTTTGATCCGTTAACAGGACGAGTTTTGCGTGAAACACCGCGCGTAACGATTTTTCCTAAAACGCATTATGTGACGCCGCGTGAGCGTGTTTTAGAAGCCATTGAAAAAGTCAAAGTGGAATTAAAAACACACCTGGATGTGCTGCGTGAGCAAAACAAATTAGTTGAAGCGCAGCGCTTAGCGCAACGCACGCAGTTTGATATTGAGATGATGTTGGAATTGGGTTACTGCTCTGGTATTGAAAATTATTCACGTTATCTATCTGGGCGTGGTGCGGGCGAGCCTCCACCGACACTCATTGATTATTTACCTAAAAATGCCATTTTAGTTATTGATGAATCACATGTTACGGTGCCGCAAATTGGTGGTATGTATAAAGGGGATCGTGCCCGTAAGGAAAACTTAGTGACGTATGGGTTTCGTTTGCCGTCAGCACTGGATAATCGGCCGTTGCGTTTTGATGAATTTGAAAAATTGATGCCGCAAACTATTTTTGTGTCAGCAACACCGGCTGATTACGAAGCGCAGCACAGCGATCAAGTAGTTGAATTGGTGGTGCGCCCCACTGGTTTGGTCGATCCCGAAGTTGAAATTCGTCCGGTCACCCATCAAGTGGATGACTTGCTTTCTGAAGTAAAAAAATGCGCTTTGAAAAAGCAGCGTGTATTGGTGACCACACTAACCAAACGCATGTCGGAAGATCTAACCGATTATTTAAGCGAGCATGGGGTGCGCGTGCGTTATTTGCATTCGGATATTAACACAGTTGAGCGTGTGGAAATTTTACGTGATTTACGCTTGGGCAAATTTGATGTGTTAGTGGGTATTAATTTGTTGCGTGAAGGGTTGGATTTGCCGGAGGTAGGGTTAGTCGCGATTTTAGATGCCGATAAAGAAGGCTTTTTGCGTTCACACCGTTCGTTGATTCAAACCATTGGTCGGGCTGCACGCAACCTTGAAGGCAGAGCGATATTGTATGCGGACAAAATCACAGGCTCAATGCAGCGGGCGCTAGAAGAAACAGAGCGACGTCGCGAGAGACAAGTGGCTTATAACCTGCAGCATGGTATTACGCCGCAAGGAGTGCAAAAACAGATTCGCGATATTATAGAAGGCACCGATGCCTATCCTGATCGCAAACGCCCATCCGCGCGGCGCGTGAAAGTCAGTGAGGCTGAGGCGGCTTATGAATTGATGACGCCAAAAGAGTTGGGTAAACATATACAAAAACTAGAGCAACAGATGTTCCAGCTGGCTAAAAACCTAGAGTTTGAGAAAGCAGCTCACATACGCGATCAGCTGCATGAACTTAAGGGCTTGTTTAAAACCTAATGCAATTGTAAATAGATCAAGTAGCGCGACGGCTAATTTGTTTGAAGGCCATTAGTTTTTTATATTCGCTTGCAGGCGTGTCAGTAAGCGTGGCGAATTTGGTAAAATAGCTTTTTGCTGAAGCGTGGTCTCCTTCTTGATAGTAAATTTTTGCCAGTTCAAGCAGTGATGTTTTTTGCAACGGGTTGTTGTTCAGCGCTTGCATAAAAAAGCCTTTTGCTGCTAAGTGATCAGGAATCATCATTGCGCATAAACCCGCATTTTCATAAGCGCCAGCAACGTGATCGTAGCTCGGCATATTAGCCGCTGTGACAAATTGATTGATGGATTGTTTGTACTTCCCATGCCGGCACAAAAACGTGCCGTAGTTATTATATGTGCTGCCTGATTGGGGTGCTAAAGTGATGGCGTGGCGGTAATCTGCGTCTGCCTCACTTAGATTGTTAGTGGCTTCTTGATAGTAGGCCATGGTGTACCAGGTG
>JBGTHB010000129.1:0-10980 GCA_041746415.1 Coxiellaceae bacterium
AATGATCCAATAATAACGGTTGCTCTGGTGAAACGATCACGTCTTGGTGCATATAACGCGCTAATTCTTTTTCATTATAAATAACCCGCATGGCTCGACCACCTAACACATAGGAAGGTCGCACAATCAGCGGGTACGCAAACACCTTGGCTAAACGCAATCCTTCTTCCACGTTGCGCACGGTACCATTGGGTGGTTGTTGTAATTCTAATTTAGTGATTAAGCGCTGAAAGCGTTCGCGATCTTCAGCGCGATCAATCGCATCAGGTGAGGTGCCAATGATAGGCACACCGTTAGCTTCTAAACGACGCGCTAACTTTAATGGCGTTTGGCCGCCGTACTGCACAATGACGCCTTTAGGTTTTTCTAACGCCACAATTTCCAGCACATCTTCTAATGTCAATGATTCAAAATACAAGCGGTCAGAAATATCAAAATCGGTTGAAACGGTTTCAGGATTGCAATTAACCATAATGGTTTCATAACCTAATTCACGCATCGCTAATGACGCATGAACACAACAATAATCAAATTCAATACCTTGACCAATGCGATTTGGACCACCGCCTAACACCATGATTTTAGGTTTATTCGTTGGTTTGGCTTCACATTCTTCTTCATAAGTAGAATACAAATAAGCGGTATCTGTTTTAAATTCAGCCGCGCAAGTATCAACGCGTTTGTAAACAGGGCGCACGTTGTGTTTATGACGATAAGCACGCACCGCTTTTTCATCTACTTTTAACAACTCCGCCAAACGCAAATCAGCAAAGCCTTTGCGTTTTAAAAAATACAGTTGCTCGCGTGACAAACTGTCTAAATTTAGCTTAGCGACTTCATTTTCAATATCGACTAATTCTTTTATTTGTACCAAAAACCACGGATCAATTTTCGACAATTGATAAATACGCTCTAATGTAAAATCAAACCGAAAAGCATCTGCTACATACCACAATCTTTCGGGACCAGGTATGGATAACTCACCTTCGATTTTTTTAATCATTGCCTCAGTTTTTTCCGCGTCTGCAGCAATGATAGGGTCAAGCCCAGCTTTATCATTTTCCAAACCGCGTAATGCTTTTTGCAATGACTCTTGAAACGAACGTCCAATTGCCATTACCTCACCGACGGATTTCATTTGTGTGGACAAACGTGCTTCCGTTTGGGGAAATTTTTCAAAATTAAAGCGCGGTACTTTTGTCACCACATAATCAATAGTTGGCTCGAATGCCGCAGGCGTACGACCAGCGGTAATTTCATTTTTTAATTCATCCAGTGTGTATCCTACTGCTAATTTAGCCGCCACTTTGGCAATGGGAAAACCCGTTGCTTTAGAAGCCAATGCCGAAGAACGCGACACACGCGGATTCATTTCAATCACCATCACCCGCCCATCATCTGGGTTCACCGCAAATTGCACATTGGAGCCACCGGTTTCAACGCCAATTTCGCGTAAAATTTTCAACGCCGCATCACGCAGTGTTTGATATTCTTTATCCGTAAGTGTTTGTGCTGGCGCAACAGTAATGGAATCGCCCGTGTGCACGCCCATTGGGTCTAAGTTTTCAATTGAACACACAATAATGCAATTATCGTTGGTGTCACGAATCACTTCTAATTCGTATTCCTTCCAACCAATAATTGACTCATCAATTAATAATTCATTGGTTGGCGACAAATCCAAACCACGCAAACAAATTTCTTGAAATTCATCACGGTTATAAGCAATACCTCCACCACTGCCGCCCATGGTAAAAGAGGGACGAATAATGGCAGGAAAACCAATTTCTTCTAAGATTTTCCACGCTTCTTCTAACGAATGCGCGAAACCCGAACGCGGCGTTTCCAAACCAATTTTTTGCATGGCCTTTTGAAATAGCTGTCGATCTTCTGCTTTGTCGATGGACTCTGCTTTAGCGCCAATCAGTTCCACCGCGTATTTTTTCAAAATGCCTTCCCGATTTAAATCGAGCGCACAATTTAATGCGGTTTGCCCACCCATCGTCGGTAAAATGGCATCAGGACGTTCTTTTTCAATAATTTTAGCAACGGTTTGCCAGGTGATGGGTTCAATGTAAGTGGCGTCGGCTAATTCGGGATCCGTCATAATGGTGGCCGGATTGGAATTAATCAAAATAACGCGAAAGCCTTCTTCTTTTAATGCTCGACAGGCTTGCGAACCTGAATAATCAAATTCACACGCTTGACCTATGACGATCGGACCTGCGCCAATAATTAAAATGCTTTTTAAATCGGTTCGTTTTGGCATTACGCTATCATCTCCAAAAACTCGTCGAACAACACTTGAATATCGTGTGGTCCTGGGCTCGCCTCAGGATGCCCTTGGAATGCTAATGCCAGTTTGGTTTTGTGTTTGATGCCTTGTAGTGAACCATCAAATAAAGATTTATGGGTTACAACCAACTCTGTTGGCAAAGTTTTTTCATCCACCATAAAACCGTGATTTTGACTGGTGATAAACACTTTTTGATTACGCCTATCTTGCACCGGATGATTTGCACCATGATGACCAAATTTCATTTTGGTGGTTTTAGCATTACACGCTAGCGCTAAAATTTGAAAGCCTAAACAGATGCCAAACAACGGTATGTTGTTGGCCAACAATTGCCTAGTGTTTTCAATAGCGTAATCACAGGCGGCTGGGTCCCCAGGACCATTTGATAAAAAGACGCCATCGGGTTTCAGTGCCAACACCTGCGCTACTGACGTTTTGGCTGGTACCACGGTTACCTTGCAACCACGCGCTGCAAACAGACGTAAAATAGTGTGCTTAACACCAAAGTCATATGCCACGATGTGTTTGGTTCCGGCTGACCAGGTATAATTTGTGGGTGTGCTAACGACCTGCGCTAAATCGACTCCATTTAAACCTGCAAACTGTCTGGCTTTTGCTAAGGCTTGCTCACGATCAGTGCCCACCAAAATACAACCCGCTTGTGCGCCTTCATCACGCAGCAAGCGTGTTAAACGCCGCGTATCCACATTGGCAATAGCAACAATATGGTTTTCTTTTAAATACACGGGCAGTGACTGCTGTGCACGCCAGTTGCTTACAATCGCACTTAAATCGCGAATCACTAAACCTTTAGCCCAAATCTGTTTTGACTCGGTATCTTCTGAGTTAACACCGACATTACCAATATGTGGATAAGTAAACGTGACGATTTGTTCACAATAAGAGGGGTCAGTCAAAATTTCTTGGTAGCCTGTCATGGCGGTATTGAACACCACCTCACCGACAGCCTGACCATCAGCACCGATGGCTACCCCTTCAAAAATAGCGCCGTTCGCCAGGGCAAGAATGGCTTTGCGGTGAGCATGGGTAAAATCATCAAGCGACATCGTCGGCTATCTTATCGGTTGCACCCAGCAACCTCAACCCTTTTGTACGCGAACGCCAACCCGGTGCCATTTTTTCCAATAGTCGATGAAAGCGCTTGCCATGGTTCTGGTGTTTTAGGTGACACAACTCATGCATAATCACATCAACAATACACGCTGTGGGCGCTTTAATTAAAAATGTATTGAGCGTTATGCTATGACTGCGTGGCGAATAACTCCCCCAGCGTGATTTCATTTCTTTTAACCGTAACTGGGGTTTGCTATAAGGCCAATGTAAACAATGCTGCCAGCATTGCTCAAACAATTGCGTTAAACACGTCTCAGCCTGTATGCGCTCTGCATCAGAAAGCCATAACGGCTCAGCTGGCAAAGCCACTGCCAAGCTTTGTTTTTTTTTCAACACCCAAGTGCGAGTGTCTTCAATAAATTGTTGAATTTTATGGGGAGGAAAACCCTGCGGCGCGCGCACAATCACGCTCTGATCGCGTTTAACCTCAATCGCTAATGTTTTACGCTTGGAATAAACAATGTTCATACTGTTTACTACTCCAAATTAAACTCGTTAATGAAGCCCTCATTAAATAACGAGAAACACCGATAATCAATTGACACCCTCCATCACTATCCCTAAATTGCGCGGACTATGAGGAATAATAGCAATGCACACTCTCCTTCTACAACAACCACTAACATTTTTAAAAACATCACTCACACATTTTTAGTATTGCTCTTTTCTCGCTTTCCGCTCGATGCTTCCACTTGGTATATTGCAAAAGAGTACGCCGATTTAGACGCCGGCGCATTAACAACACTTGGCATTATCTCGCCATTGAGAATCTGGATTTATCTTACTGGCGCATTATTTTTTATTCCCATCACCAATGTGTTAGGACGAATCAATGCCAAATACCATATCAATCTTGAAATCTCTACGGATGATGAAAAACAAAAGCATATCAATACCTACCTGTCGATGATGACAAAAATGGCCTGGCGACTTACGGCTGTTAGTATTCTATTAGGCCTAATGGGTATTGGTTTTATTAGAGCATTCGGTAACGATGATGAACAAATACGACGCGTTTTAAATTTTTTCGCTGTTTTTGCATTATCCCTTCCTGCTGAAAATCTTCTAGCTGTAGAGGCTCGCTATTTTGAATCACAACAACGTTTTAAAATTATTACAACGCGTTACGCTTTGTATGCGGCTATTTTAGCTACTACTGGTGCGCTGTTAATACCACAACACGCCTGGCTGCCCATTAATGATGAATCCCGTTTTGCATTACCGGCTGTTATTGCAAGCTTTGTAACGTTTTTACTGATGCGATATCTGCGACGCCGTGAAGCATTACATTCTGCTGTCTACACTCAAGAAGAATTAGTCGTGTCATCACCGCTTTACTCAACAAAACAAATATTAATTAGTGGCGCACCTATTAGTATTGTTATTTCAGTGGAATTACTGGCTATTTTTTTTCTAAATTTATTAATTCAACGTGTTTTAGGCGATAATGCCTTGGCCGCCCAAGAAGCGGTGGAACGTTATACCATTCCCTTATTAACACTTAATACTTTATTTGGTCGCGCAATCGAAATTGTCTTAAGCCATTTAAAACCACTTAAAGAAAACACTAAAACACAAAGTGATGGCGCAACGATTAGTTGCGATACACGCGATCATCAAAAAATACGTAACATCGGTTATCAAGCCGTAGTTACAGGCGGGCTATTAGTTGGTGGTTTAGCGCTTTTATATTATTCACAACGTTATGCTATGGTCAGCCAATTCACCAACAGTATTAATGATGTAAAAACTCGAAAAACCATTACCGACATGGCAGCACAGCTTTTAGCAATTAGAGCAGCGATAATTTACATCCCCAAGGGTGTCAGTCAAATTCTCTCTGCCACTATGCGCGAATATGGAGATTACAAAGCCCCACCTGTTGTAACAGCACTAACAACTTGTCTCAGTCTGATGATAGCAACGATAATCGCAAAAAGCACTGAGTTGTCTTTAGTGCAGCTAAACTGTATCACTGCCGCTGGACCGCTATTGTGTATGCTGTATCTACTTGTACGTTGGCATAGACTCTCACATCAAAAACAATTTGCCGCCGCAAAATTTACGCCTGGTGATACGGAATTTGCTGGATTAACCGTTTAACACATTAATTGACATCATTTACTCTAAAGTGTTCTAATATTTCTGCATGCAAACTTTATTCACTCAACTCAAAGCCTGGTTTGGCAACGGTAATTTTGCCGCGGATTTAGCACACTTCGCTATTGGTGCCGGTATTGTGGCCGGTTGTGCACTGCTGCTGTTTTTAGTGTACTGGGCGAGCCAACGTTTATTGTTAGTGCTTATTAACCGCCTAACTGCAGAAAAACATCGTCTGGCTTTTCTACGCTTTGAAATGAAAAAAGCCACTAAGTACCTAGCACTGTTAATCCCTGCTGCGTTATTTAGTCAATTTATCAATGTCTTTTTTGCTACCATGCCCAGCTTACAAGGCATCATTGCCAATGCAATTAATGTCTATATTTTATTTATTACTTGTTTGTTATTAGCGTTAGCGGTAGACGTGGGCGTAAAAGCGTTACGTCTCAGATCTGAAATGCGCAATGTCGCCTTAAAAAGTTATAGCCAAGTGGTGAAAATTTTATTGTATCTGGTGTTTGGTATCGCCATCTTAGCGCTGATCATTAACCAAAATCCGTGGAAATTCATTTCTGGTTTAGGCGCATTAACCGCGTTAATCATGTTGGTATTTAAAGACACTATTCTGGGTTTTATTGCCAGCATTCAACTGTCCGCTAACCAATTAGTGCACGAAGGCGACTGGGTCACCATGCCAAAATACGGTGCCGATGGCGATGTGATCGAAATCAATTTAACCACGGTTAAAGTGCGTAACTTTGATATGACCATTACTTCAATTCCCACTTACGCTTTTATTTCGGATTCGTTTATTAATTGGCGTGGCATGAGCGAATCGGGTGGGCGACGCATTAAACGCGCTTTAAATATAGATATGAACACGGTGCGTTTTTGCTCAAAAGAATTATTGGAGCGCTTAAAAAATGTTACGTTGCTAGCAAATTATTTTAAAGAACGTGAAAACCGTCTAGCGTTAACAATTCAGCCCTACACCCACAGCAGTGAACGCTTAAATCATCCGCAAATTACAAACCTCGGCGCTTTTCGCCATTACGTTCAAGCGTATTTAGCTAATCACGACATGGTTAACAAAACCATGACCTTGATTGTGCGTCAACTTGACCCTACGCCTAATGGCTTGCCTATTGAACTGTATCTATTTTCCAAAGACAAACGCTGGTCGGAATACGAGACCATTCAATCTGATATTTTTGATCACTTAATTTCATGTTTGCCGATTTTTGATTTGGCTGTTTTTCAAAGCCCAACGGGACGCGATTTTCAAACGCTTAATCAACCGCATGCGTTTAGTTCCAATCCGATCACACCGCCGAGTGAATAAAATTATAATAACTCCCCAATAAAACCAGGCTTATTGGCAGACGGAGGGAAGACGGTGTTTGTCCTCAATTATGAAAACTTAGATCTCGAACATATCACCTTGAGACAAGTTAAGACCGAGTTATTTGGTAGTTAGACAATTAGTAAAAATCATGCTTTAAGATATTTTTAACCCTACTAGATTAAACTTACAGTCGATTCATATTTACTATATATACAAATTTAAGGAGTTGAAATGAGAGGCACCCCTATATGTTCTACCCTATTTGGCGTTGTTGGCACCGTTGCTGGTCTTGGCTTTGGCATATACGCATCTGTTAAAAATTTTGACCTAGATAATCAATCGGATTCCATGACCCACGCGTCGCGATTTTTGTCTGAATTATTAACCCAAGGCGGGTTCGCAACCCTTCAAGCAGCTACGCTCGGATTTTTTGCGGGAGTAGCAGGAGCAGTTTTCGATTGCGCAATAAGTTGTTGCAGTGCAGCTTCTGACCATAGAGGTCCCGCGCTCCTCAGCCGCGAATAATCCATTTTTTTACGCAACGTGCGAAGTGAATTCGCGCGTTGCGATCAATTGTAGTTAGCTTAACTTCCCACTGTATTTTTAAATTCGCTCAGTTCTTGAATTAACGCACCCTGTGTTTTTTCAAGATTTGTCAGGGGCACTGTGGCAATTAATCCAGACAACATAGCAATAGTGTAACTAACTATTTTAAAAAAGTCCGGCTCCCAACAACCGTGCCAATAGATAGCGTTTGCATCTGTTTTTTTGCTGTTTTGTATTGTCCATAACGCGTAAACACTCGCTACAGCGGCTAACCGAATCGCGGCGATACAAGCACGATGAAAGCAATTATAAAATAGCACAAATTTATGAAAGCGATGTCGTTTTAAACTGTCACTGTAACCTGCTAAATCTCTTCTAACAGAAAGAATATGCTGTGACTCATCATTCCCTGCCAATTTATTTTCCGTGCTGCCGTAACTTGATTCACTATTTCTCTCCTTGCGTAATAGCTCTATGTATTCCTGATTTGGTGTTAATTGATATTTTTTTTTGGCTAGTCGACAAGCTAAAGAAAGTAAATACGTAGCAAAAGCCAAACTGAATTCTAATGTGCGCAGGGTTACAAAATTTAATTTTGGGTCATGGTTTAAATTCAATGGACAGCCATCACTCATCCACGTTAAATACAACACAAAGCCAAACGTCGCCGCTGCTTCATTAATTGGCATGATGAGATCATAACGATTGATTGTTGGCGAATCATCCGACAATCCCTTTTTGATGTTTTGTAGCCGTTTTCTCATGATTTAATATTAACAGCATTATGTGAATTTTATACAGTGAACAGCGAAACACTGTGTTTCACTCTGAACAACAAATGAAGTGTGATTATTATTGAGCCATTGCGAAGCACAGCTGCTCCGTTTTTGCGAAGTAATCCACAAATAACTTCCATTACCAAATAGGGAATGTTGCGCTCAAGGACTCGCTCGCAAAGATAAAATTGATTTTATCTAATGTTTAAAAAAACTTTTCACACCATCAAACCAATTTTTGGATTTAGGCGAATGTTTTTTACGATCTTTGTCTAAAGAATTTTTCAATTTTTCAAATAGTTCTTTTTGTTCTTTATCTAATCCAACAGGAGTTTCCAACACCACATGGCAAATTAAATCGCCCATTGTTGTCGAACGTAATGCTTTAACACCTTTGCCACGCAACCGAAAAGCTTTGCCTGTTTGGGTTTCAGGTGGAATAGTTAATTTGACTTGGCCATCAATGGTCGGCACATCAATATCCCCACCCAGTGCGGCGGTAGTAAAATCCACCGGCACCTCACAATGCAAATGATTACCTTCGCGCTGAAAAATAGTGTGCGGCTTAATGCGCACTTGCACATACAAATCACCAGCCGCGGCGCCATTTAAACCAGCTTCACCTTTGCCATGCAAACGAATGCGATCACCATTATCCACACCGGCTGGAATTTTAACGTTTAATGATTCGGTTTTTTGCACTCGACCTTGTCCATAACAAGCAGTACACGCATCTTTAATCATTTTGCCACTGCCATGACACCGCGGACAGGCTTGCTGCACAGAAAGAAAGCCATGATTCATGCGTACTTGCCCTTGGCCATGACAGGTTTCACAGGTGACAGGACTGGTTCCTTTCTTTGCACCTTGACCATTGCATAGTTCACATTTGATGTGGGTAGGTACTTTTATCGTTTCTTCAACACCATGAATGGCTTCTTCGAGCGTCAATGTCACTTCAACGCCTAAATCATTGCCACGCTGTTGCTGTGTGCGCGCACCACCACGACCACCACCAAAAATGTCACCAAAAATATCGCCGAAGATATCGTTAATATCGCCACCAAAGCCACCAAAACCACTTTGACCAGCGCCGCCGCTCACCCCAGCATGACCAAACTGATCATAGGTTTGGCGCTTTTGACTATCAGCCAAAACCTCATAGGCTTCGCGTGCCTCTTTAAATTTGGCTTCAGCAGCAGTGTCACCCGGATTGCGGTCCGGGTGATACTTCATCGCTTTTTTGCGAAAAGCTTTTTTAATTTCGTCTACTGAAGCGCTACGTGTCAGTTCTAGCACTTCATAGTAATCACGCTTGGTGCTCATTTGTTATTACTTCTGTTCGTCAGCGCCTTTAGCTTCATCCTTTTTCACTTCTTCAAATTCCGCATCCACTACGTCATCCCCTTTGGCTTTTTGTTCTGACTGTTGTTCAGCACCATTCGTGCCAGCCGCACTTTCTTGTGCTTGGTTTTGTTTATACAACATCTCAGCTAACTTGCCTGATTTTTCAGTCAGCGCTTCTGTTTTTGCTTCAATGGCTGCTTTGTCGTCACCTTTAATGGCTTCTTTTAATTCACCAATTAATTTTTCAATTTCGGTTTTATCGTCAGCTGGGACTTTATCACCTAAATCTTTAATGGTTTTTTCGCTGGCATAAATCATTTGATCGGCTTTGTTGCGCGTATCAACTAATTCATGGAATTTTTTATCGGCTTCTTTGTTGGCCTCAGCGTCTTGCACCATTTTTTGCACTTCTTCATCTGATAGCCCGCTTGAGGCTTTAATCACAATGGATTGTTCTTTGCCAGTGGCTTTGTCTTTTGCTGATACATGCAAAATACCGTTAGCATCAATATCAAATGCCACTTCAATTTGGGGCACGCCACGTGGTGCTGGCGGAATATCGGATAAATCAAAACGACCTAATGATTTATTCGCAGACGCCACTTCCCGTTCACCTTGCAACACATGCACGGTTACCGCAGTTTGATTGTTTTCTGCGGTTGAAAATACTTGTTGCGCCTTAGTTGGGATAGTGGTGTTTTTCTCGATGAGTTTAGTCATCACGCCACCCATCGTTTCAATGCCGAGTGACAAAGGTGTGACGTCTAATAATAAAACGTCTTTTACTTCACCGCCCAGTACCGCGCCTTGAATAGCCGCACCAACGGCAACCGCTTCATCTGGGTTAACGTCGCGACGCGCTTCTTTACCAAAGAAATCTTTTACCGTTTCTTGTACTTTAGGCATGCGGGTTTGACCGCCAACTAAAATCACATCTTTAATATCAGACACACTTAAACCAGCGTCTTTAATCGCTAATTTGCAAGGCTCAATGGTGCGTGTGATCAGATCTGCCACCAATGATTCTAATTTTGCGCGGGTAATGCGAATGTTTAAATGCTTTGGACCCGAAGCATCGGCCGTAACATACGGCAAGTTAACATCCGTTTGTTGTGACGATGACAATTCAATTTTGGCTTTTTCAGCAGCTTCTTTTAAGCGCTGCAACGCCAAGGGATCGTTATGCAAATCCACGCCACTTTCTTTTTTAAACTCTTCTGCTAAATAATCAATTAGACGTAAATCAAAATCTTCACCACCAAGAAATGTATCGCCATTGGTAGCCAATACTTCAAATTGATGCTCACCATCCACATCCGCAATTTCAATGATTGAGATATCAAACGTACCACCGCCTAAGTCGTAGACAGCAATTTTGCGATCACCAGTTTTTTTATCTAACCCATACGCTAATGCGGCTGCTGTGGGTTCGTTGA
>JBGTHB010000130.1:0-4690 GCA_041746415.1 Coxiellaceae bacterium
ATCTTGCTTAGCAATAAGTGCTTTGGGTGTTAACCAAGAACCACCAACCGCAATCACATTTTGTAACGCTAAAAAATCTTGGCAATTACTGGCGTCAATGCCACCTGTTGGACAAAATTGCAAATGGGTAAACACACTGCCATAACTTTTAATGACTTTGAGTCCGTCAAGCAAATTGGCCGGAAATAATTTCACTACTTCAAAACCGTTCTGTAATGCTAACACGATATCGCTGCAACTCATGACACCGGGCAAGAATGGCAGCTGAATGTGTCGCGCTGCGTCAATTAAGTTTTGTTGTATGCCGGGACTAACAATAAATTTCGCGCCGGCCGCATGCGCTTTTTGAATATCGTCAGGGGTGATAATTGTACCAGCACCGACAATACATTCTGGCACTTGTTCATGAATAGTTTGGATCGCTGCTAATGCCGCGGGTGTGCGCAACGTAATTTCCATAATGGAAATGCCACCAGCCAGCAATGCTTTTGCCAGGGGCACCGCATTGGCGCTGTCTTCAATAATCACGACGGGTACAATATTATGTTGTGATAGCAGTTGTTTCACTGTGAACTCCTAACGCTTGCGAGGTGGCTTGCATGCCAGTATAGTCGGCATACTAATTTATTCAACTGTTAAAATAACCTTAATAAGCTTCGCTTCATAGGGTGCAACTGCTAAGATAAATCAATGCAAAATCAGAATGACGCTAGATTGAATTTTTTTGTGGTATTAGCTGCGATGATTGCGGGTGTGGCTGGTATTTTGTTTGGCTTTGACACCGGTGTGATTTCGGGTGCGATCCTTTTTATAAAAGGCCAGTTTGTTTTAAGTGACACCCAAGAAGAAATTCTGATGGCGATGGTGTTACTGGGTGCTTTAGTGGGTAGCGGAGTTAGTGGACGTTTTGCCGATGTTTTTGGTCGCAAAGTGTCGTTGATTTTTACGGCGTTATTATTTTTGATTGCAACGCTGGTTTCAGCGTTTTCCATCTCGATGATCATGTTAGGTGCGGCGCGTTTTTTTGTGGGTTTTGCTATTGGTGTGGCGTCGTTTGTAGCACCACTTTATATTTCTGAAATCTCGCCGCCAAAATTTCGTGGCGCATTAGTTTCATTAAATCAGTTAGCCATCACAGTGGGCATTTTGCTTTCTTATGGTGTGGACAGTTATTTTGCGAATGCAGGTAACTGGCGGTGGATGCTCGGTTTTGGCGTGTTTCCAGCATTGGTATTATTTATTGGTGTGTTGCTGTTACCTAGAAGTCCACGTTGGATTGTGCTGCAAGGACGGATTAATACAGCGCGTGAGATTTTACGTTCGTTGCGTCAAACCGATGATGTGGAAGTAGAATTAGAAGACATTCAAGCGAGTATCACTGAAAAATCCAGCTGGCGAGGTTTATTTAAAAAGTGGGTATGGCCAGCTATTTTTATTGCTTTGGGTCTCGCGTTTTTCCAACAAGTTACTGGTGTGAATACGGTTATATATTACGCTCCAACTATTTTTGAAATGTCGGGTTTTCATGGGAGTCAAGCCGCGATTATGGCCACCGTTGGTGTGGGGGTGGCGAATGTGGTGTTTACCATTATTGCTTTACCGCTGCTGGATTTATGGGGCCGACGGCCATTGCTGCTCACTGGTGTTCTGCTTATGACGGTTAGCTTGGCATTTTTAAGTTTAAATTTTTATTTTGCCGGTGCATCGGTATTATTAAAATGGGCCGCATTAATTAGCATGATTACTTACATTGCAGGTTTTGCTATTAGTTTAGGCCCCATCATGTGGCTCATCATTGCTGAAATTTTCCCATTGGAAGTGCGTGGTTATGGTAGTGGATTGATGGTTTCTATATCGTGGTTTTTTAATGGTGTGGTGACAGTAACGTTTTTAACGTTTATTGATTTGTTTGGTAAAGCGGGTACTTTTTTAATTTATGATGTGATGTGCGTCTTAGCGATTTTGTTTGTTATTTTCTTTATTCCTGAAACCAAAGGTGTGAGCTTGGAAGCGATCGAATCCAATTTACGCGCCGGGGTGAAGATGCGTGATTTAGGTCTACCGCGTAAATAGTCGAGAGATTACATTGTGTTAAAAAATAAAGTCATTCTGGTCACAGGTTCCACTAATGGTATTGGTGAAGCGATTGCTGCGCAGTGCATAGAGCATGGAGCAAAAGTAATGCTACATGGTCGTTCACAAGAAAATGCTGAGCGTGCTGTTAAAAAATACGGCACTGAAAATGCAGCGTACATCATAGCGGATTTAGAAAATGATTTTACTGCCGCAGCACAGGTGGTGGAAGCGACGGTAAAGCAATTTGGTCGTATTGATGGCATTGTTAATAATGCTGGACGTTCTCCCCGCCATACTATTGATACGGTCACTCAAGAAAAATTTGATAATATTGTGGCATTAAATTTGCGAGCACCTTTATTTGTTATTCAGGCTGCCGTTAAATATTTTCGTCAACAAGGTGGTGGTGCGGTAGTCAATATTGGTTCGATCAACGCTCATACTGGCCAAGCCGATTTATTAGCGTATTCCATAACCAAGGGTGGGTTGATGACCATGACACGCAATTTAGCCAACGCCTTGGCTAGTGAGAAAATTCGTGTCAATCAACTTAATGTGGGTTGGACTATGACAGCCAATGAAAGTCGCATTAAAGAAAGCGAAGGATTTGCCAAGGATTGGGAGACCAAACTGCCGCCAACCTATGCCCCCTCTGGTCAACTATTGCGACCAGCCGATATTGCGCATCACGCTGTATTTTGGTTATCGAGTGTTTCAGCACCGGCTAATGGCGTAGTGTATGAGTTAGAACAATACCCTGTAGTGGGGCGTAATTTAATTAATGAATTACCATTGGAGATGTTTAAAAAATGAAAATCAAAGACGCAAAAGTTATTGTGTGTTCACCCGGCCGTAACTTCGTCACCTTGAAAATTATTACTGATGAGGGTATTTACGGTTTAGGTGACGCCACACTCAACGGTCGCGAATTGGCGGTGGCATCTTATTTAAAAGATCATTTAGTGCCGTGTTTAATTGGGCGTAATCCGTTTGATATCGAAGACATTTGGCAATATTTTTATAAAGGTGCTTACTGGCGTCGTGGTCCAGTAACCATGTCTGCCATTGCTGCAATTGATATGGCCTTGTATGACATAAAAGGGAAGGCGCTTAATACACCGGTTTATAATTTATTAGGCGGACGTTCACGCACTGGCATTATGGTTTATGGTCATGCCAATGGCATGGACCTGAGTGAAACAGTCGAGCAAGTCGGTAAATATATTGATATGGGCTATTTAGCGATTCGCGCCCAAAGCGGTGTGCCAGGATTGCCATCTACTTATGGCATTTCCAAAAAAGATAAATTGTATTACGAACCGGCGGAAAAAGGGTTGCCAGTTGAAAACATGTGGTCAACTGAAAAATATTTAAATTACGTGCCAAAACTATTTGCAAAAATTCGCGATACCTATGGCGATGATCCGCATTTATTGCACGATGTACACCATCGCTGCACGCCGATTGAAGCAGCGCGTTTGGGTAAATCGTTAGAGCCATATCATTTATTTTGGTTGGAAGACGCGATTCCAGCTGAATTACAAGAAGGTTTTCGTATTATTCGCGAACACACCACTACGCCGTTGGCTGTGGGGGAAGTATTTAATTCAATTCACGATTGCACTACTTTAATTACTGAGCAGTTGATTGATTATATTCGCATGTCAATTGTGCACGGCGGTGGCATAACAGCGATGAGAAAAGTGGCGTCATTAGCGGAAATTTATCACGTGAGCTCGGGTTGTCATGGCCCCACAGACGTATCACCCATTACGATGGCGGCGTCATTGCATTTTGAAACTGCAATCAATAACTTTGGCATTCAAGAATACATGCGTCACACGCCAGAGACGGATGAAGTCTTCAAGCATGAATATTATTTTGAAAAAGGTTATTTGAATGTGACAGACAAACCTGGCTTAGGGGTGGATTTTGATGAGAAGTTAGCGGCCAAATACCCCTACGATCCAGCTTACTTGCCAGTTAATCGTAAACTCGATGGCACGATGTATAATTGGTAAATTTTAAAAAAATTAGGAGAGTCAGATGAAAAAAATTATAGTGGGTCTTAGTATGCTTGTTGGATGTTTTGCTTGCAGCATGTATTGCTATGCAAAGTCTGTGAAAAAGCCATTGCCCGCAGCTACTACAGAACAAACTGAACCGTTACAAAGCGCGTACACCGATCCGAATAAAATGATTCAGGTTACACCAGATAAAGCGATGGTGGTTTTAAAAATCAAATCGAATCCTACTACCGGTTATATGTGGTTTTTGAGCAGCTATGACAGTAATTTGTTAACGCCAGTTTCACGCCAATATATTCCTTCCAAATCGGATCTCGTTGGAGCGGGTGGTTATGTGGAATGGACATTCTCGGTGAACAAGCAAGCGTTTGTCGTGCCGCAGTTAACCCATATTAACTTGCACTACATTCGTCCTTGGATTGTCACAGCTGGCCATCAACAATTGAATTTTACAGTGGCGATTGAGCCCGGTAATTCAACAGCAGTGAAAGACGACAAGTAATATTTTTTCATTGTCAGCAGACAACTGCAAAGCGGTGAAGTTTTTTAATAGCACTTCTACATGGATCACGACGCTCGATGACTCA
>JBGTHB010000131.1:0-6368 GCA_041746415.1 Coxiellaceae bacterium
GATGCTAAAAAATTACTGAGTCCATTAGCAATCTGGGTTTTATCAGCAAGTTTAGCTAATGGGATTACGGCCACATTACGCGCCGGCAACACTAAACAAAGCCCGCTTATTTATCCCCGTTTAATCACCCAATGGGTTTTAAATTTAGGTGTCTCTTTATTCTTAGCCTTTGGCAGTGAATCAAAAGTAAGCAGTTATATTTGGTCAAATGCCATTACCAATTGTTTATACACATTAGCTTTGTTAGGAACACTTGTTACATTTAAAAATAACAACGAGTCTCATAACCAAACCATTGCTCTTAGCAGCGCCTAATTAATCGCAAACTTTTTGCGTACTTGTGACGATGAGAAAAAATTTTGTCCTGTCGAGTGAGGCACGAACATCGCCATCCATATACCGATGTTTTTTAGTAGCACTGATACATGGATTGTTACGCTTGCTGCGCGCGCTCACAATGACAGCAGAAGAAGTTTTTCGCTGGCGTTTTTGAAAGGTGAGTCATGGCGAGCGAGGTACGAGCGTCGCCATCCATATACCGATGTTTTTTAGTAGCACTGATACATGGATCACGACGCTCGATGACTCACTCATGATGACGGAAAAAGAATTAGCACGCAGTAACGATGAAAAAAAATTAATTCCCCGCCACAGTCATGTTATTAATTAACACACTGCCTGTGCGCGTATTGCCACGATAATCAATATCATTACCGATCGCACGCATGTTTTTGAACATGTCTTTTAAATTGCTGGCAATGGTAATTTCCTGCACGGGATATTGAATTTTACCGTTTTCCACCCAAAAGCCACCCGCTCCACGCGAATAATCACCCGTTAAACCATTTACGCCCTGACCAATTAGTTCGGTTACGAATAATCCTGTGCCCATTTCATGCAACATATCATCCAGTGATAACTGACTAGGGTCGATAATTAAGTTGAATACCCCACCTGAGTTACCGGTGGTACGCATCTTTAATCTACGCGCGCTGTAACAACTGAGCACATAATTAACGAGTTTACCGCGCTCAATATAATGCTGCTGACGTGTCGCTACCCCATCGGCATCAAAAGCACGACTGCCAAGACCGCCACGAATAAATGGATCTTGATGCACATTCACAAAATCAGGAAAAACCAATTGATTAAGTTGATCTTGCAAAAAACTATTTTTACGATATTGCGTACCACCGCTAATGGCACCAATTAAATGTCCCCATAAACTTTTTGCTGTTGCCGCATCAAAAATTACCGGACACTCACGTGTGGAGATTTTTCGCGATCCTAATTTAGCCACGCTACGCTTAACCGCTTCGCGCGCCACTTTTTCCAATGGCCACAGTGTTGTTGCCGAACGACTAGTCGTATAACTGTAATCACTTTGGGATTTACCATTTTGTTTCGCAATGGTGAAACAACTCACACCATGCCGAGTTTTTTTATACTGGGCGCAAAAGTCATTACTATTGGCATAAACATAATCCGAGGTATAGGTGTCCACTTCAGTTGCTTCAGTTGCCACCACTCGCTCGTCTAACGAACGCGCCAGCTCATCACACTCCAATGCCATTTGTGTAGCCGCTTCGGCACTAATGGCCCAAGGATGATAAAGATCGAGATCAGGAATAGTAGCGGCTAATTCAGCTCGCTCAGCCAAACCAGCAAATTCATCTGGCTCAGTATAGCGACAAATTGTGCATGCCTTTTCAACTGCCAATTGAATAGCCTGAGCCGAAAAATCAGAAATGGAAATCGCGGCTGAGCGCTGGTTGAAAAAAACCGCCAGCGAAAGATGCTGACTCAGTTGGTGCTCTAACGTTTCCAACTGACCATGGCGCACCCGCACCACAAATCCTTTTTCGCGCGAGGCTCCTACTTCAGAAGCATCACAGCCACCTTGCTTTGCAAGGGCTTGCACTAAATCCACCACCTCAATTAGAGGTAACGCATTATTTTTTACGGCCACGTGGTTTTGCTTTGGTTTTTGTTTTAAGTTTCTTGGTTGTGTTTTTTTTGCTGCTTTTTAACGGCTTAATTAAGGCCAACGCTAACACTTCATCAATTTCTTTTACTGGATGAATACGCAACTTTTTCGTCACAACTTCAGGAATTTCTTTTAACTCGCGTTTATTTTCATCGGGGATGATAACGTCTCTAATCCCACCTCGTAATGCGGCTAACAATTTTTCTTTTAAACCACCGATAGGTAGCACTTCACCACGCAAGGTAATCTCCCCCGTCATAGCAAATTCTGCACGCACCGGGATTTTTGTAATCGCCGAAGCCAAAGCCACACACATGCCAATCCCAGCACTTGGACCATCTTTAGGCGTCGCACCTTCTGGTACATGGATATGGAAATCATTTTTTTGAAAGTATTCATCTTTCGCACTTAAAAGTTTTGCACGCGCACGCACTACTGTCATCGCAGCATGAATAGACTCTTGCATCACTTCACCCAAGTGTCCTGTACTGCGTGAACGTCCTTTTCCTGGAACCACTTGTGCTTCAATGCTTAATAGTTCACCGCCAACTTCGGTCCATGCTAAACCCGTAACCTGACCTACTTGATCTCTTTCCGCCATTAACCCATAGCGATATTTTGTTACACCCAAATAATGTTCGAGGTTTTCCTTGCTAATTACTTTGGTTTTTTTCGCTACAGCTTTATCTTTTTTCTTCGTTTTTTTATTCTTTTCACGCTCAATTAAAATTTCTTTTACTACCTTGCGGCACAATTTAGCAATCTCACGCTCAAGTGAACGCACACCAGCTTCACGAGTGTAGCTACGAATGATTTCGTGTACAGCGTTATCTGTCACTTTAAGCTCATTCTCTTTTAAACCAGTCTGTTTCATTTGCCGCGGCACTAAATAACGCATAGCGATATTGAGTTTTTCTTCTTCGGTATAGCCCGGCAAACGTATGATTTCCATCCGGTCTAGCAATGGACCCGGAATGTTCATAGAGTTGGCTGTAGCAATAAACATAACGTCGGACAAATCGTAATCGACCTCAAGATAGTGATCGTTGAAAGTATGATTTTGTTCTGGATCTAATACCTCAAGCAATGCTGAAGCAGGATCACCGCGAAAATCCATGGACATTTTATCCACTTCATCCAGCATAAAAAGTGGATTACGTACTTTTGCCTTTGCCATTTTTTGAATAATTTTGCCCGGCAACGCCCCAATGTAGGTACGACGATGACCGCGAATTTCCGCTTCATCACGTACACCACCCAAAGAAATACGCACGAATTCGCGACCTGTGGCACTGGCAATCGACTGACCCAACGACGTTTTACCCACCCCTGGCGGCCCAACTAAACACAAAATTGGCCCTTTGATTTTACGTACACGTTCTTGAACAGCTAAAAATTCGAGAATACGCTGTTTCACTTCTTTTAAACCATAATGATCTTCATCTAAGATATTTTCTGCTTTAGTTAGATTGTGACTGACTTTGCTGTGTTTTTTCCACGGCACTTGCAACAACCAATCTAAATAATTACGGCTTACCGTCGCCTCAGCTGACATGGGCGGCATCATTTTTAATTTACTTAACTCTTGTAAAGCTTTTACTTTTGTTTCTTCTGGCATACCAGCGGTTTCGATGCGCTCTTGCAACTGCTTTTGCTCATCAAGTGGGGTAACTTCATCCATTTCCCCCAATTCTTGCTGAATCGCTTTGATTTTTTCGCTGAGATAATATTGGCGTTGGCTCTTTTCTACTTGTTGTTTAACGCGTCCCTGCACCCGTTTTTCAACTTCCACTAATTCCAATTCTTGAGCTAATAAACCTTGCAAAGCTTCTAAGCGCGCCACAACATCGGGCATTTCTAGTATTTTTTGACGGTTGTCTAATTTGATCGTCATATGTGCGGCAATACTATCAGCTAAACGACCAGGATCTTGAATGTTAGCCAAGGTGGTCAGCAGTTCAGGTGGTAGCTTTTTATTAATTTTAACCAATTTCTCAAACTGATTTAGCAAAGAGCGCATCATTGCTGCGGTTTCAGTTGAGCTCACATCAGCACTGACTTCACTTAAAATTTCAACTTTGGCCTTGCTGTATTCTTTTAAATTTTTAAGCTCAACCATCTTGGCCCGCAACACGCCTTCAACTAACACTTTTACAGTGCCATCAGGCAAGCGCAGCAACTGCAAAATAGTGGCGACCGTGCCAATCTCATACAGATCTTTTTTCTGGGGAGAATCGATGTTGGCGTCTTTTTGTGACACTAAAAAAATTTGCTTTTCATCATCCATGGCCGCTTCTAGTGCTTTAATTGACTCGGTACGACCAACGAATAATGGAATAACCATGTGAGGAAAAACCACTACGTCTCTAAGTGGCAATAAAGGAAAAAATTGTGTTTTTGTTTTTACTGTTCCAGTCATTGTACTACCTGCGGAAAGTTATAAAAGAATAATAATTACGATAACTTATATGCCCCATCCACTGCAAGTCACCTATGTATAATTCTACGAATCCTGCTGAAAAAACTGGGATCGCTTTCTATTAAGCACATGAGCAATAAAACAGACAAGCCGTGATTAGGCGAATAGTCTCTATTTTTGGGCTGCTTTTTTATCAGGGGTTTCATCCCCTTCGTAAATAAATAAAGGCTGGCCCAAATTACGAATGACATTCTCCTCTATCACAACTTTTTTAAGTCCGTGCATAGAAGGCAACTCATACATAACTTCAAGCAACGCATACTCAATGATAGAGCGCAAGCCACGCGCGCCAGTTTTACGTTCAATAGCCAACTGAGCAATCGCAACCAAAGCATCTTTTCTAAAATCCAACTCTACCCCTTCGTGCGAAAACAAAGACTGGTACTGTCGTGTTAACGCATTTTTAGGTTCTGTTAAAATCTCAATCAGCGCTTTTTCATCTAGCTGTTCTAACACAGCCGTAACAGGCAAACGGCCCACAAACTCTGGAATCAAACCAAACTTAATTAAATCTTGTGGCTCGACTTGTTTTACTAAATTCGATATATCAATATCGTCTTTGGATTTAACATCAGCAGAAAAACCAATACCGCTTTGGTCTGAGCGTTGCTGAATGATTTTATGCAAATCCGCGAACGCGCCCCCACAAATAAATAAAATATTAGAAGTATCAATTTGCAAATATTCTTGTTGCGGATGTTTACGACCGCCTTGTGGCGGAATTGAAGCGGTTGTTCCTTCAATTAACTTCAACAATGCCTGCTGCACACCTTCACCTGACACATCGCGTGTTAATGAGGGGCTTTCTGTTTTACGCGCAATTTTATCAATTTCATCAATATAAATTATGCCGCTTTGCGCTTTTTCAATATCATAATTGCAGCGCTGCAGTAATTTTTGAACGATATTTTCAACATCTTCACCAACATAACCCGCTTCCGTTAACGTTGTGGCATCGGCGATAGCGAAGGGCACATCTAAAATTTTTGCTAATGTTTGGGCCAGCAATGTTTTACCTGAACCAGTTGGTCCAACTAATAAAATATTACTTTTATTAACTTCCACTTCTCTTTTGGCAGTACGATGACGCAAGCGTTTGTAGTGATTATAAACAGCTACTGACAATACTTTTTTCGCGTAATCTTGACCAACAACAAACTCATCTAATTCTTTGTGAATTTCTTTTGGTGTTGGCAAAGCGTTGTTACTTTGCCCATCTTGAGCTTGTTCTTCCTCGCGGATAATATCGTTGCACAAATCAATGCATTCGTTACAAACGAATACCGATGGCCCAGCAATCAATTTTTTAACTTCATGCTGGCTTTTGCCACAAAAAGAACAATGCAAGGTTTTGTTTTCTTCTTCGCTCATTAATCACTCATTCGCTTTTTACTATATATCACGTGATGTCATAACGGAATCCACTAGCCCATACTCTTTAGCTTTTTCAGCACCCATAAAGTTATCGCGGTTAGTATCGCGCTCTATAGTTTTAATATCTTTACCAGTGTGCTTGGCCAAAATTGTGTTTATTTGCTCACTGATACGCAGTGTTTCCTTAGCATGGATTTGTATATCCGTACCTTGTCCTTGATAACCGCCCAACACTTGGTGAATCATTACCGTAGCATGGGGTAACGCATGACGTTTACCTGCCGTTCCAGTCGCTAATAACAACGCACCGGCGCTAGCAGCTTGCCCCAAACACAACGTACGCACATCCGGTTTAATAAACTGCATGGTATCGTATATGGATAACGCAGCTGTCACCACGCCACCTGGGGAATTAATATAAAGATTAATGTCTTTTTTAGGATCCTCAGACTCCAAAAACAACATCTGCGCCACTACTAAATTGGCCATATGTTCTTCTATTTGTCCCACTAAAAAAATAATTCGGTC
>JBGTHB010000132.1:0-6252 GCA_041746415.1 Coxiellaceae bacterium
GCAGAATAAGTTGTTCGTTGGCGCTTTTGAAAGGTGAGTCATGGCGAGCGAGGAACGAGCGTCGCCATCCATATACCGATGTTTTTTATTGGCACTGATGCATGGATCACAAAACTCGATGACTCACTCGTGATGACAAAAAAAGAAATTGCGCGCTCACAATGACAGCAGAATAAGTTGTTCGTTGGCGCTTTTGAAAGGTGAGTCATGGCGAGCGAGGAACGAGCGTCGCCATCCATATACCGATGTTTTTTATTGGCACTGATATACATGGATCACAAAACTCGATGACTTGTTCGTGCTGGCGGAAAAATGAATTACACGTGCATGTGATAGAGAAAAAAATAAGCCGTCTCATGCCATGATTTTTTTATTTAGTTTTTTCATGAGGATTTATTGTCTGCGCTAATTTTTTTTCAACTAATAGATTTTTTAAGCGCACGTATTTTGGCAAACCGTTTTCATAAGGTGGATATGCTTCGCCTTGAACTAACGGCTCCAAATAATTGCGGCATTTTTCGGTAATGCTAAATCCATCTGCGGAAATATAATCACGCGGCATTTTCGCTTCGACATTGGCAACAGCGGCTAAGGGTACAGTGCCAATGCTCCAGTCGTATTTTTTGTCACCGCGCCGTTCAATAGTGAGCATGACATCCGTGACGCCCTCTAATGCTTTTTCAACTGCGGCCGCACCGAGTGCGTAGGCTTGATCTAAATCCACTTGTGAAGCAATGTGGCGTGCGGCGCGTTGTAAATAATCCGCAACGGCCCAATGAAACTTATAGCCTAAATGTTTTTTAATTAAATGCGCGAGTATCGGCGCAATGCCGCCCAATTGTTCGTGACCAAAGGCATCAGTGGCATCACTTTCCGTTACAAAGCGTCCATCTGGATGGCGCACACCTTCGGAGGCTACAATCACGCAAAAACCTTGGGTGGCAACGGCGTGTTTAACGCGTGCTAAAAATGTTTTGGTATCAAACGCAATTTCAGGAAACAAAATAATATGTGGTGCGTCATGCGGATTTTTTTGCATTAACCCACCCGCGGCAGCAATCCATCCCGCGTGTCTGCCCATCACTTCTAAAATAAATATTTTAGTCGAAGACGCAGCCATACTGGCAATATCTAAAGCCGCTTCTTGCGTTGAAATCGCAATGTATTTAGCAGTTGACGCAAAACCGGGTGAATTGTTTGTGAACGGTAAATCATTATCAATGGTTTTGGGAATGCCAATGCAGCTGAGAGGGTAGTCCATCATGTGGGACATTTTTGCGATTTTGTTTGCTGTATCTTGTGAATCCCCACCGCCATTATAAAAAAAATAGCCAATGTCATGTGCTTGAAATACGCGAATCAGTTGTTGGTATTGGTGGCGGTCTTTTTCGATGTCTTTTAATTTGAATCGGCAAGAACCAAATGCCGCCGCAGGTGTGTATTTTAATGCTGCGATATCATCAGGCGATTCAAGGGAAGTATCAATTAATTCTTCATTCAATGCACCGATAATGCCATTTTTTCCAGCGAGCACTTTACCAATTTTGCCACTGTATTTGCGTGCTGTTTCAATCACGCCACACGCACTGGCATTAATTACCGCCGTTGGGCCGCCAGACTGGGCGTAGAAGATATTTTTAGGCATAAATTCCTCGTCATTGGGTTGAGTAAGGGTACCTCAGCGTTGTTATAAAATCCATTTTTACTGACTTAACTTACTGCATTGCAGCGTTATTTTTGATGAGCCGTTATGAAATGCACAAAAATTTTCGTCGTATAAAAATTCATGTGGCTATAGCTAAGTGGTTTAAAATACAACGCTTTTTAAAATTAATTGCGGTAGTATCTTTTTAATTGGGTTTCGGATAGTACGCTATGTGCCTTAAATAAAGGACGCAGGATGCGATTACTAAATAAAGGGGTGTCTATGAATATAACTAGTTTTTTTGCGCGTTGCTGTGGAAATAATGGAGCGAAGCAAAGATCTGCTCGTTCCAGCGATTCAACCAGTTCAAGCGGTTCAGCTGGATTTCGTATGTGGGGGGATCCGCGTCATGAGATGTCTCCTGAACAAATTGCCAGAGCCGAAGCGAAAGCGGCGGCGAGAGCGGGAAGCGGCAATCAAACAACAGAGGATCCAGTGGCGCGTTATTTGGCGTTCATGGCAAAAAAATCATCTGAACAACATGACAGCGATGATGAATCACAAGCATCGATAACGTCAGCAATATCCATGGGAGTGACAAATGGATCGTGATAGACATTGTGAATCTTTGCGGCAAAAAAATAAATCGGCTAAAGCAAGGTCAAGATCAAAAACAAAAACAAAAACAAAAACAAAAACAAAAAAAGTAGTGTTACCTCAAACATCACCAGTAAGAGAAGTTGCGAGCAACTTTCAGCTGAGCAAGTCTAGTCGGCGTCAAGAAAATGAAAGCTGTGCAGATTTGAGTGCTAAAAAAAGCTTAGCGCGCAAAAGAGCAGCAAAAAGAAAAAGAGAAAGAGCAAGTGGTACGCTGCGATTTTCTGGGGGTATGACAGTTAGCAGAGTAAGGCGTGAATCACCATCACCGGCTACTACTGAAGTTGGTAGCGAAACGGATGAAAGAAGCCATACAGGCTCTCCCGTTGGTTCTGTATCACCAGCTTCTGCAGCATCCAAAGCTGAAGCTTTAGAAAGTAAACGCGCGTCTTCAGTTTCCCGTTGGCGCTTTTTTTGTTGTGGGAGTAATGCAACACTACCACAGCCGGTGATAACAAAAGCAAGCGAACCAGCATCGCCAGCTGTTTACAGCCAGCATGATGATAGGGGTGCAGATGAGGCAGGGGCAATTGCAGTCAGTGGTATTAGCGCTGAGGAAAAGGGAGCCGCTGCTGAAAAACGCTTGAGAAGGCCAGCTGACCGTAAGCGGTTAAATCGAGCAGATAGCGCCAATATAATAGTTTATGGTGACAGCGATGGTGAAAAATCAGATGATGAGCGTGAAGCCAGAATTGCTGCAACACAAGCAGCGTTGCGCGAACAATTGGTAACGGGCGTGGTAAAGCAGAAACTTGCAGACAAAGCTGTTGTTCTGGGGCCATTGTCAGCATTAACGCCTCGAAGTCGAGAAGCTGTATTTACGACAGGATTTGCATTACTAACTTCGCAAGAACGGCAAGAGCGCGAAACAGATCTCAGGAAAAACTATCCTACTCTATTTCATGGTGTTGCAGAGGGTGTATTTGATCGGGAAGCTGAAATGCGTTTAAAAGAATTAGTTAGACTGAACCAAGGAGGAAAAGGGGCAGCAATTGAAGAAGAGGAAGGTTGCTTTATGGACACACCGCGGTTAGGTGGTGGTGAAGAGCAATAGTTCTTTATTTTAGTGCGTATAACAGGGCTTCTTTTAATGTGGGATATTGAAATTCAAAACCATTTTCTGTCAGTATTTTTGGTACTACGTGTTGGCCGTTGAGCAACAGTTCTTCGGCCATTTCACCGTATGCCGCTTTTATAACAAACTCAGGGGTTTTAAAAAAAGTGGGTCGTTTTAAAATCGCACCCAATGTTTTAGCAAACTGTGCTTGAGTAACGCATTCGGGTGCAACAAAATTAACGGGGCCGTGAATATTTTTATTTTCATAACAAAATTCAATTGCTCGTAAAATATCGACAATGCACACCCATGAAAAGGGCTGTTGGCCGTTGCCGAGTTTGCCGCCTAAGCCTAATTTAAAAGCAGGCACCAATTTTTTGAGCGCACCGCCGTGGCCTAATACCACGCCTAAACGCATTTTTACAATGCGAATACCAGCTTGCTGAGCGGGTTTGAGTGTGGCTTCCCAACGCTCAACCACATCTTGCGCAAAAGTAGCGGATTTTTTAAGCGGAGTATCTTCGTCTAACGCTTTGGGCAGACCTTCTTTAAGAGGTGTTTGGGTACCATAAATTCCAATTGCGCTGGCATTAAATATCACGGGCGCTTGATCGCCCAGTTCAATGCAATGTTGTACTAATTGCGCCGTGGGTTTAATGCGACTCTCAATGAGTTCTTGTTGGCGTTGGTTGCTCCAACGTTGGTTAGCAATGCCTTCACCACATAAGTTAATTAACAAATCCGTATTGAGTAATGTGCCTGCGCCCAGTTGGCGTAAGCTGTTCCAATCCACGACATCAATATTGGGGCCAAAACACGTTTTGGCTTTGCCGCGGGAACGAGTGATTACTTTAATGTGGTAGCCTTGTTGCGCAAACGCTTTAACGAGAAACTGTCCAATAAATCCTGTGGCACCGGCAATGGTGATGTTCATATGCGCTCTCCCTTTCAAACCACATTATTTATGGTTAGTATGGCGATTATTAACTACACAATCTTAACATAAATTATGCACAAACATATTTGTATTCTCGGAATTGGCGGTACGTTTATGGGCGGTTTAGCGGTGATCGCTAAGCAAATGGGATTTCAAGTTTCGGGATGCGACAACGCACTTTATCCGCCTATGTCTGATCGGCTGCGTGAAGCGGGCATAGATTACGTTGAAGGTTATGAAAAATTTACGTTAGATAAAAGTGTCGCCACAGTGGTGATTGGTAATGCCTTATCACGCGGTAATGTTGCAGTAGAAGCGGTATTAAATGCCGGCGTACCTTATTTTTCAGGTGCGCAATGGTTATATGAAAATATTTTATGCCATAAACATGTGCTGGCGGTATCCGGCACCCACGGTAAAACAACCACTACCAGCATATTGACGTGGATTTTGCATGTGGCTGGTAAAAACCCCGGTTATTTAATTGGTGGTAGCGCTAAAGATTTGGCGACCACGGCGCAATTAGGTGACGGTGATTATTTTGTTATTGAAGCTGACGAATACGATACCGCTTTTTTTGATAAGCGTTCTAAGTTTTTGCACTATCGTCCCCAAACACTCATTATTAATAATCTTGAGTTTGATCACGGAGATATTTTCCCCGACTTAGAAGCCATTAAGTTGCAGTTTCAATATTTATTGCGCACCGTGCCAAGCAAAGGTTGTGTTATTTACCCTAAACAAGACAGTAATGTGGTGGATGTAATAGCGCGCGGCTGTTATTCCAAGATGCAAAAGATGGGAAGGGGTGATTGGCATGTTGAGTTTCAAGGAGACGGCAGTGAATTTATTATTTTGCATCAAGGAGCTGTTTTTTGTGAGGTTAATTGGCAACAGTTTGGTGAACATAATGTCAAAAATGCTTTAGCGGCGTGTGTTGCGGCGCAACAAATTGGTGTGTCGGCAACCACCATTAAAAAAGCATTGCAAAGTTTTTCTGGTGTGAGGCGTCGTTTAGACGTGTTCGCAAAAAATAATGAGGTTACCTTTTACGATGATTTTGCTCACCATCCGACTGCAATTAATTGCACACTAACTGCCTTACGGCAACGGGTAGGCAAAGAGCGGGTGATTGCTGTGGCAGAATTCGCCTCAAATACAATGAAGGCTGGTATGCACAGTTTGGCTGAGATTTCGCAAAGTTTTGTACAAGCAGACGAAGTGTTTTTATTAAATGATGCTCAAAATAAATGGCGCAATGACGAATTACAAAATGCTTTTGCGCAGCCGATTTGGGTGATGAATTCTGTCAATGATATGGTGATACAGCTGAAAAATATTTTGCAGCCGCGTGATCACGTGGTCATTATGAGTAATAAAAGTTTTGATGGCATATACAACAAGTTAGTGTAGAGCGTAGTTATCCATATACCAATGTTTTTTAGAAGCACTGCTACATGGATCACGACGCTCGATGACTCACTCGTGATGACAGAAAAAGAATTGCACACTCACGTATCGTCAGAAAAAAATCTTGTCATGGCGAGCGAGGAACGAGCGTCGCCATCCATACGCCGATGTTTTTTAGAAGCACTGCTACATGGATCACGACGCTCGATGGCTCACTCGTGACGACAAAAAAAGGAATTGCGCGCGCTTGTGATAACAGAAAAAGAATGTGTCACTCACATTATATGGATTTTCTGTAATTTAATAACGATCACGTCGCTGTGATTTTCCACCAGGTTTTTTGCGGTCACGATCGCGATTGCGTTTTGGTTTATCGCTGGGACGTCCTGCAGGCTGAGCTGAGCGTTGATCCGAACTTCGGCCATAACGTTTTTTACTGTCACGGCGTTTTCTGTCTTGCGGTGCCGCGTTTTTTGCTTCAATTTCTTGCAGTGGCTGTGGTGTTTCTTTATGCACTAAATAAGCTAATGCTGCAGCTACATCCAG
>JBGTHB010000133.1:0-9125 GCA_041746415.1 Coxiellaceae bacterium
GTTTGGCTTTCCAGACCAGCTCTTTGCCTCTCGTGCCATTTTGATAACGCGTCGCATGGACATAATCCACTTCCAAAGGAAAATCGAGCCGCGGCAGCAGATTGCCTAAAGGCACGATACCACCAATGACCACGCATAAAAAAATTGGATTCGCTTCTCCAAGCGTATGAATAATTTCCGTGGCCATTTTATCCAGCGCATTTTCAACTTCTGCTTTTGAATAAAGACAAGTTGCTGTAGAAAAAACTTTGTGAATATGGGCCGGTATCATCATTTAATTTTTTACTCCGCGTGTTTAAATTTTTATTAGTTTTTATTAGTTTTTATCAGACAATGTTTTTATTTCATGGATACTTAACGGCCCAGGAACATGGACAACTTGTGTGGGAAAAGCAAATTCGGCGCCATGCTGATTGACAATATCAATAATTCTAAATAAAACGTCTTGTTGTATTTTTTGATATTGCGGGCCATCGGTAGTTTTAGTGAAAGTGGTGACCAAAAAATTTAATGACGAACGCGCAAATTCGGTAAAGCAAACTAAGGGCGGTTGCTCTGTTGCAATTTGTGGATGTTCATTCAACATCTGTTCAATATCATGAATAATTGCTTTTAATTTTCCGGCATCTTCATAACGGACACCCATGTTTTGTTGAATTCTACGGTGACTCATCCGAGAGGGATTTTCTACCGAAATCGTAGAAAATACCCCGTTTGGCACGTATAGCAACCGTTTATCTGGTGTCCTAATTCGCGTCAACCGCCAGCCAATATTTTCTACCGTTCCTTCAATTTCACGATCAGGCGAACGTATCCAGTCACCAACTGCAAATGGTCGGTCCCAATACACCATCATCCCGCCTAAAAAATTCGCCAATGTGTCTTTTGCTGCAAAACTCACAGCCAAGCCGCCAATACCACCAAATGTTAACAATGCGCCAATGGGTATACCGAGAGCCTGCATCGCAACGAGTGCTAAAATCAAAACCATTAAAATGCGAGCCACTTGTGCCATCGCATTCACAGTAGTGGTGTCATTTAATTCTCGTTTGCCAAAATGCTTGCTGCGAGTAATTTCTTTTTCTAGGGTAGCAATGAGGCGCATGCCGAACCACAATAAGAACACTACCGAGAACACCACACGCAGCGTAGGCAACGAAGCAATAACACTGCCATTTAAATTAAATTGCAACACCAGCACGGTTAAAACCCAATTGAGCGCCATAAACCAAATAAACCAATACAGTGGTGCTTTAGCTGCAACTATTAGCGAATAACGCCATAGTTTTTGTTTTTTTTGAAAATAAGGAATGAGTCGCATGAACAATAATGAGAAAACAAGTTGGGCAACAATAGCAGTTGTAACTATAAAACCAAGCTTAACCAACCAAAAGTGTGCTTTAAATAAATCTACGGCCGCGGCTGTCATGTCTTCCTCCTAATTGAACATACGCATAAATTTCTCTACCCGCTGAGTTGAAACAGCATCTGCTTGTATGAGCTGTGAGTCTATAATTTCAAGCAAGCCAGCGCGGTTATTGCAGACAGTAAGCATATCACAACCTGCTTCAAGCGCACGCTTAGCACGTTCTGGATAACTGCCCATCGCAGCGGCGCCCGACATACTTAAATCATCGCTGATGACCACACCTTGAAACATTAACTGTTCACGCAAAAAGTTTCTCAGCCAAAAGCGTGAGTAAGTAACTGGCAAAGAATCAATTTGACTAAATAAAATATGTGCTGGCATTAATGCATCGAGTTTTGATAAAAGCTGCAAAAATGGTTTTAAATCTCCCGCTAGCAGTTCATCCATGCGTTGCAAATCACACGGCAGATCATAGTGCGAATCTTGTAATACACTACCGTGTCCCGGAAAATGTTTTGCCATCACTGGAAACGCAAGCTCATGTAATTGATTAATCATTACTTCAGCTAATTCAATCACAATTTCTGGATCATTAGCAAAACTACGGTTGCTAATAACGCTATTTAGCCCACGATCCACATCGAGCACCGGCACCAAATTAAAATTTACTCCAACCTGGATGAGTTCGTCGGTCATGTTGTGTGTTGATTGCGCTAATTGTGTTTTAGCCTGTAACGGATCTTGTCGATATAAATCACCCCAAAATGATTGCGGGGGAATGGCAACAAAATCGTGCTTGAATCGCTGTACTCTGCCGCCTTCTTGATCGACAGCAATAATAAAATGCGGCTTAATTTGGCGTAACTCTGTCGTTAATTGCAGCAACTGTTTTTTGCTGACGTAATTGCGCGCAAACAATATTACTCCAACCACATGCGGATGGGACAATATTTTTTTATCGTCCAGTGAAAGAGTCTGCCCTTCAATATCCGCTAATAAAAACCCACTCATACATCTCGATCTTTATGCAACACAGTCGGCATAGTGGGAAACGCTCTGACGTTACTTTGCGATTTTGAATCTTTAATTTTACCAATTCCAAAATGATCCATTTCGTCGATGCGGATGACCGTGTGCAGCGGCACATAAATGCGCTTCACACCATTAAACTCAGCTTTTAACTTTTCTTCTGATGGGTCAACAACAACACTACCCGGCTCAGCAAAAACCAGTTCGCCAATACAAATAAATCCTAGCATGGCTTCTTCATCTATCTCTTTAGCATAGACTTCATAAATTTTGTCTTCTTGAGAAAACAACACGCGAAACACAGGATCATTACTCATCAAATCATCACTCATCGGTTGATTTTATTTGCACTAGATAGTCCAATTCCTCGGCTGTCGATTTTCGACTCAAAATCGCATTACGCTGGGGAAAACGACCAAAGCGACGGATAATATTATAGTGATGGTTGGCAAATTTAAAGAAACTTTCGTAAATAATTCGGGTTTCAGGAAATGCCAGCTCTACCAGCACCTGATAGGACTGGATAGCCAGTTCCTGACAACGGATGTGTTCGGCATGAAGCAAGGGAAAGTAATAGAAAACTCGCTCAATAAGACTCAGGTCATGATCTTTATGGTGTTCAATGCCTCGCTGACAAATCGACAGCGCATAGTCATCTTGGGCAAAGGCCTCAGGCTTATTGCGGTAGACATGGCGAGAAAACTGGTCCAAAAGAATGATCAGCGCCAGCTGGCCATGTGGCACAGTCTCCCAGTGAGCAAACTCACCTTTGATCGCTCGCTCAAGTTCAAAAGCAAAAAGACTTTTAATCTCAGTGTCCACTTGGGGATTTTCAGCAAACCAAATCCGTGCGCGATTTTCACTTGGAATGATTGTCTCTTCCACGTGGCCAAACCAAAATTTCAAAATAGGGTGATACGGTTGATCCATCATTAATTTAATTTATCACAAATATGGCGCTTATACTAAGAGTCCACTTCTAAAAAATTAACCACAGCTGACGTTAGGTCAGCTGATTCACTGTCAAAATGCGCACCTGAAAATTGCCGCAACCAAGTATACTGGCGCTTAGCGAACTGTCTTGTGGCTACCGTAATTTTGTATTTAAGATCTGCCTCAGCTATTTGGCCATCTAAAAATTGCCATACCTGACGATACCCCACCGAACGGATTGAGGGCAGTGTCGCGTCTAAATCCCCACGTTGATACAGTGCTGTAACTTCATTTACTAATCCTTGCGATAACATGGTTACAACACGTTGTTCAATACGAGCATGCAGAATTTTACGTTCAGCTGGCTGCAAAATAAGATTAATAAAATTAAATGGCGGTTCAAGCCACTGCTGTTGTTGCTGCAGTGTCGTTTTTGATTTGCCGGTAGCAAAAAATAATTCAAGCGCTCTTTGAATACGTTGTTTGTCGTTAGCGTGAATTTTTTGTGCAGCAACCGGATCCACTTGCTGCAATTGCTGGTACAGTGCTTGCCAACCTTCCTGTGCGGCACGTGCATCAAGTTGTTGACGCACACTTAAATCACTGTCTGGAAAATCAGTAAACCCTTTTTGCAACAAAGAATAATAGAGCATAGTGCCGCCCACCAATAGCGGAATTTTGCCACGTTGATGGATTTGCTCAATTAAAGGCACGACGTCATTGCAAAATTGTCCGGCTGAATAGCGCTGCGCTGGATCCAATATATCGATAAGATGATGCGGTAGTTTTTTTAGTTCAGCAGCTGTTGGTTTGGCGGTGCCAATATCTATGCCTTTATAAACCATGGCAGAGTCAACACTAATTGCCTCAACAGGCAAATAATCGCTTAATGCCAGCGCTAATTTTGTTTTCCCTGTCGCCGTTGGTCCCATGATGCAAATGACATTTGGTCTCGCTGGCTTCATCATTATTTTCCACGCAAAAACCAGTTATCCATTTCACTGAACGTAAATTTTTTATAGGTTGGGCGGCCATGATTGCATAAACCACCATGGGGCGTGTTTTCCATATCACACAGTAACGCGTTCATTTCCACTATATTGAGTGCGTGTGGTGAACGCAACGCAGCATGACAAGCGACTGTTGCTAATACAGAATAAATACGCTGAGTGGCGCGATCCGATTGTTTGTCGCTCACCCAATCCGCCAAACTGTCATGAATTAATTGTTTTATGTTAGCGCGCTGTAAAATAACTGGAATCTCTCTCACTATGATTTCGTTATCACTGGTTTGAGAGGTAATAATACCAATTTGGCTTAAGTGTTGATGTTGCAGTTGCCACTGCTGCATTTCCGCTATCGACAGTGTCAAAGCCAATGGCACCAGCAGTATTTGACGCTGTAATTGTTGTAAATCAATTTGGTTTTTTAATTTTTCATATAAAATACGTTCGTGGGCGGCGTGCATATCCACGATAATTAAGCCTTCACTCGTTTCAGCTAATATATAAGTAGCGCTGACTTGCGCTAAAGCCACTCCCAAGGCAGGACGTTCAAGCACCGCCGTTGGCATGGGTGCAGCTGTGTAATTTGCACTAGGTGATTCAGCAACACGTAGCGCAGGCTGCATTAATTGTGTATTTGAGGTGAGAGGATATGGCTTAACTGGGGCGCTGGGCAATGGATCCTGCTGCGCAATAACATTAATCCCCTGCCCCACTCTAATTTGGGCTAACGCATCCTTTACGCCTTTTTTAACAAATTCATGCACATGGTGGCTTTCGCGAAATCGCACTTCGTGTTTGGTTGGGTGCACATTAACATCAACTAATTTAGGATCGATTGCTAATGACAACACAAAAGCAGGATAGCGGCCATGAAACATGACATCGTGATAAGCCTCTTTCAGTGCGTGCGCCAATACTTTATCACGCACATAGCGGCCATTAATAAAAAAATACTGTTGATCAGCCTGAGCACGATTGTATTGTGGTTCTGCCAGCCAACCTTTAAGTTGCATTCCAGCAGATTGAAACTCGATAAATAATGCGTTCTCTAAAAAATCACGACCAATAATTTTTTGTAAGCGCTGTTTTTGCTGCTGCTGACTGGTGGCACTAGCGAAGCGAAACATCTCGCGCTGATTATGCTTCAATGTAATCGCCACCTCAAAGTGACATAAAGCAAACCGAGCTAATGTTTTTTCTATATGATTATATTCTGTTTGTGGTGTGCGCATAAACTTGCGGCGGGCGGGTAAATTATAAAATAAATCGCGCACATAAATGGCGGTACCAATGGGTTGCGCACAGGGTTTAGCTGCACTCACAATCGCATTTTGCGCTAACACACAAAATCCTTGTTCGGCCAATTTGGCACAGGAACGCAATTCTACTCTTGCTGCTGCACCAATACTTGCCAGCGCTTCACCACGGAACCCAAGACTGTTGATTGCCATAAGATCATCGCTGCTATGAATTTTACTGGTGGCGTGTCGCTCTAAAGCTAATGCTAAGTCTTCACATGCAATGCCTTCACCATCATCTTGCACACTAATAAGTTGCAAGCCACCTTGCTCAATTTCGATGATAATGTTTTTTGCTTTAGCATCAAAACTGTTTTCAACTAACTCTTTAACGACTGATGCAGGACGTTCAATAACTTCTCCAGCTGCGATTTGATTTGCTAGTAAGGAATCCAGGACGTGTATTTTGCTATTCATGATGTTGCACCACCCAACGATTTAACACCGCAATTAAATCACTGCGCATAACTGGTTTTGCCATAACCTCATCCATACCCACCTCAAAACAACGTTTTTTATCTTGAGCAAAAACATGCGCAGTTAACGCAATGATTGGCAAGTGATTGTTATTATCTTCAATTTCGCGAATGCACTTCGCCACTTCAAAACCATCCATATCAGGCAAACCAATATCAAGAAAAATTAAATCATAGCCCGTTTGAAATTTTTCAATAGCACACTGACCATTATCCACAACATCAACAACACAGCCCAGTTGTTCCAGCAAAGCTACAGCAATTTTTTGATTGATGGCATTATCTTCCACCACCAACACCTTGGCATGAAACTGCTGAAAATTATTATTTTTTTTAACATAACTCAGACCTGATTCGGCAGCATGATGCAAAGCCGAACGAAAATCCATAGGCAAAGTGCAAATAAAAGTTGAACCACTGCCCACCACGCTGGTTACTTTGATGGTTCCAGACATCTTATCCACCAACTCTTTTACAATAGCCAAGCCTAATCCAACGCCTTCATGTTTGCGTTTATAAACGGAATCAATTTGCTGAAATTTATCGAAAATATTTTCCAGTTTTGTTTGTGGTATGCCAATACCCGTATCAGATACCGTAAACACAAATGCCGCACGAGTCTGAGTGATTAGCTTTGCTTCAACCATTAAGGTAACTGATCCTTCCTCGGTGTATTTAATAGCATTAGCAATTAAATTAATTAAAATTTGCTGTAAACGTTTTGAGTCACCCGTAACGTGGGATGGCAACTTGGGATCTGTTTTTAAAATAAACCTTAAATTTTTATTCTCAGCCAACTTGCTCATGTCAGTAGTGACTGTATTTAGCGTAGCAATCAAATCAAACTCTTCAATTGAAAAAGTTAATTTACCCACTTCAAGCTTAGCAAAATCAAGAATATCATTTAGCAAACACAGTAAACTTTGCCCTGACTTCGTTACCACTTCCAATTGATCTTGTTGCTCTGATGTAAGAGGTGAAGCACTTAAAATTTGCGTCATGCCCAAAATAGCATTAAGTGGTGTGCGCAGTTCATGACTCATCATGGCTAAAAAATCGGATTTAGCCTGATTGGCATTTTCAGCCTTTTCTTTGGCAAGACGCAGTTCTTGTTCGCGTAGCACATCTTCGGTAATGTCATCAGCAATACCAGCGAAGCCAAACAAAACGCCATCACTATCACGTATAGGAAAATTAATATCTTTGATCCAACGAATTTCATTGTTACGCGTTAAAATTCGATAGCGGCTTTCCTGCTGTTGATAGTGTTCGTCTAGCACAAATTTGTGACGGTCTTCTTCAACAATGCTGTTAATCCAAAGCTCTGGGTTTTTATATAACTCTTGCGGTTCAATCCCCCAAATTTTTGTAATCGCTGAGCTGACATAAACTTGCTTTTTACCTGATTCGTCTCGTACCCAAAAGACACTTTCTAAGGCTTTTGTAAAAAAATTAGCGAAGTGCCCTAGCTCTGCATGAGGATATGCCTTTGGTTTTTCCGATATAATGGTAGTCATACCTGCATAGGCAATACATTCTTTATTTTTGAATATAGGCACGCCTTCTTCTTTTAAGTGCTGCGATTTGCCACTGGCCAAAGTGATATGATATTCAAAATTAAAGCCATTAGTGAATTTTTTTCCCGCCAAGACTTCCATAAATAACTGTCGAATGCGGTCTTTATCATTTGCGGCAATCCGATCTAGCCATAATTCCACATTGTTATACAACTCGCCGGGAGAAGCGCCAAATATTTCAATGGAGGCATCATTAACATAAATAAATTCTCGTAAATCTGTGGTGCGTATCCAGTAAACACTTTGTGAGAATTGGCTTAGCTGATAAAAGGCCGCGCCCACCGATTCGAAAATTTTCTTTTCATTTTGGTTCGCTAAAATCATCCTAATTTACATCCTTAAATTTGGCATCATTGTAATAACATTATATTAAATAAACTTTAATCGACCCTAAACCTGTGCTGGTATATAAAGCACTTGCCCTACCTGAAGCGCATTAGTCGTTAATTTATTTTGTTTTTTTAAGCGCGCCAAGCTGACGTTATAACGTTCCGCAATAACCAGTAATGTATCGTCACGTTTCACGATATAACGATCCATCTGGTAGCGCTTATTAAATTTTTGATCGCTCAGCCAAGTGCCACGCGGAGGACTATGAACAAAGTAGGAACGCACACCCTGCATTAAAGCGGAAGCAATTTTATTTTGATACCAAGCACTATTTAAGCGCCGCTCTTCATACGGATTGGAAATGTAACCTGTCTCCACCAACAGGCTGGGAATATCAGGTGATTTAAGCACCACGAACGCTGCTTGCTCAACGCGGCGATGATGTAAACTTGTTAAGCCACCTAAAGAATTAATAATACTTTGTCCGATCATCAAGCTCATACGAATAGTGGCATTTTGGGATAAGTTAATTAAAACCGATTTTAATATATTATTTTTATCATTAAGCTCAACGCCACCGACTAACTCCGACTCATTTTCTTGTTTTGCTAACCAACGCGCCGCTTCACTGGTTGCGCCACGTTTTGATAGTGCATAGACCGAAGCACCATGTGCACTGCGATCCTTAAACGCATCCGCATGGATGGCAATAAACATATCTGCTTTATCACGCCGGGCAATAGCCAAACGCTGGCGCAAGGTTAAATAATAATCGTCCGTGCGTGTTAGTTTGGCTACAAAACCAGGTTGGCGATTAATATCGCGGTATAAGTCTTGCGATATTTTTAACACCACATTTTTTTCATGAATTCCATGTGGACCCGTGGCACCCGGATCTTTGCCACCGTGACCTGGATCAATCACAATAATTACGCGTGAGCCTCGTCCCGGCAGAGGCACATTAACGGCTTGCGGCAGTGCTTGGAAAGCAGTCTTATCGTGCTCATGTGAATATTGCTGCGAATTAAACTGGGTTAAATACACTGGTCGTTTTAAATTTAACTTGGCAGTGTGCGCTGATTTAGCAAAACGGATAATCAGCTCAT
>JBGTHB010000134.1:0-32707 GCA_041746415.1 Coxiellaceae bacterium
CTTTAGAAATTCGCGTGATTACTATGATAAATCTACAGTGCGTGATCATCTTAAGAAAATTAAAAAACCACTGATGGTGATGCACGCCTATGATGATCCATTGGTACCACGGGGAGCCATACCCACTTTTAATGAGTTATCTGCCACGACTAATTTAATTCTCACCGATCATGGTGGCCACTTAGGATTTTTAACCGCACGTTCGCCGTGGGAGCTTGATTATTGGTGGCGTCAACGCATGCTTGAATTCCTTAAATAAGGTTCCTTGAATATGTGATTAGTAGCTGGTATAAACAGCCAGGCTCATTAACATCTGAGGCGAGCGTGCTGTTTTTGTTAGGGTTGCTAATAGTCGGTTCTTGTTTTGCTTTTACTAAGTTAACCCGTTTTGGAATCGAGTGCGCGCCTTTTTTTATTGTTTCCAGTCTGATCTTGATTCTCTATATTTTTGCTTACGCTAACCTGCTTGAGACAGGTATTCATGTTGAGTTTGCTTTAATGGCCGTGACAAGTTGTTTTGCAGCGGTGGTTTTGTATCGAGATCGTCAGCAGCTATTCACTCGCTATTTAACGCCGGGCTTTGTGTTATTTTTATTATTTTTATTACTGCTTTGTGGCTTTGCATTACATTCCAAGTTATCCATGTGGGATGAATTTTCACATTGGGCGCCACACGCTGCATCTCTTTATTATACCAACGCTTTCCCCACTGCTGATGCAAATTTGGGCCATATGAGTTATCCACCAGGGGCAGCCTTGTTTCAATATTTATTTCCCTATTCGAGTGCTGAGTTTTCTGTTGCTGCTGTTTACGTTGCTCAAACAATTTTAATTTTTTCACCGTTGGTAGTGCTGACACGAGGCGTTACTTGGCAACAATGGCCTGTTGCTGGCGCTGTATTAGTTATCATTTACGTACTGTTAAGTTTGATGCACGCCACATTAGGACCTGTGCCGTCGCTCTACATGGAAACATTGCTGGCGGTGTATTGGGGATCCATGGTGGCGTTTTATTATTTTTCCGATAAAAAAATTACCGCTATTTTGTATTTGCTGCCTATTTCTATGACGTTCATGCTGTTCAAAATCGAGTTACTGCCGTTTCTGGTTATTGCTGTTTCTCTTATTATGTTGGATCAGGCGCTGCGACAAGATAAAAGAATTTGGTTAACCCCAATACTAATCGTTATGGGTTGGCTGTGCTTTTACACTTGGCATTTGTACTTAAATGAAATTCAGGTTGTCATCACCAGAGCAATTGCAAAATCATCAGTTGATATTGTTAGACAATTCACACATTGGAATTTTAATGATTGGCAGCAATTAACGATTGCACATTTTATTCATAAATCCGTTATCCAATCATGGTTGTTGCTTGTTTACATGATTATGTCAGGTGCGTTGATATTAAAGACTAAAGGCGCACAGCGGTTAACTATAATATTTTCAAACGCTTTCCTTTTGTTTGCCTACTTTGCATTCTTGTTTAGCTTGTTAATTGAGTATCTCTATAATTTTTCGGTGCATGAAGCGATTGCATTAGCTTCCTACAATCGTTATATGAATATTTTTCAATGTGGTTGGCTGTTGATTTTAATGGCGCAGTGGTTGGCCTGGTTTTATAAAAAAAAGCACAGTGTGACAAAAATTCAAAAAATAATTACTGTAATTATGTTACTTGTGCTGTCAATTGTGATGTGTTTTTTGTTTTATGCTAAGTCAAAAAAATTGAGTCAAAGCGATGGTACTTGGTATATTCAAACACAAGTGGAAAAAATCGCTAGTGCGGTGAAAAAAAAGGTGGGTAAAGAGAATAAGGTGTTTATCGTTTGGCAAAACTCCAGCGGTCTTGAGTACGCCATATTGGCTTATCAGATGATGCCAATCAAACCTTATAATTCCAGTTGCAATTCTTTTGGCAGGCCTTATGCAAAAAGTGATTATTACAGTTGCGACTTATCGAAAAAGCAATTTCTAGCTCAAAGTGCCAAAGCCAACTTTGTGTTGCTTGCCTATACAGATAAACAATTTTGGAAACGTTATGGTGCTGTGTTTGGTAAAATGCCTGAGCCTGTGGCGTCGTATTATCTTTGCGATCCCTCGTTTAATAAAAGCCAATCAAAAAAACAATGCGCCAACATTGTACAGCATGCTTATTTGTACCGTGTGCAAAACACAAATAATGGCGTTGTATTGACGGGTGTGAGTGCTGGAGAAAAACAATGAATAAAGATGTGAAAATAGCGGCACTGGTGCCTTGTTATAACGAAGAGTTAACCATCGCTCAGGTCGTTGCGGATTTTAAACGTTACTTGCCGCAAGCCACAGTGTATGTATATGACAATAATTCAACTGACAATACGATTGCAGTTGCAAAGCAAGCAGGTGCTGATGTTAAAAAGGTGATGCCAAAAGGCAAGGGCAATGTGATTCGGCGTATGTTTGCTGATATAGATGCGGATGTGTATGTGATTGTGGACGGTGATGCCACCTATGATTTAAGCGTTGTAAATAATTTAGTGAATCGCTTGGTAGATGATGAGTTAGATATGGTGGTAGGAACGCGCTCTAATAACAAAGAGGCTTATCGATTAGGGCACCAATGGGGTAATCGTGTATTTAATAACATTATTTCTTTTTTCTTTGGTTCCAAATTTACTGATATTTTTTCAGGTTACCGCGTTTTTTCTAAGCGTTTTGTCAAATCATTTCCTGCTGAATCCGCTGGTTTTGATACCGAAACAGAAATAACGATTCATGCGTTACAGCTTTCGATGGCATGCGCTGAAATGCGCACTGATTATAAGGCGCGGCCAGAAAATTCGCACAGTAAGCTTAATAAATTTCGCGATGGCTTTAATATCTTGTTACGCATCATGGTGTTATTAAAAGAAACACGTCCACTATTTTTCTTTGGTTGCATTTTTATATTGCTGGCATTGAGTTCAATAGGAATTTATATTCCCGTTTTTATTACTTATTTAAAAATTGGGCTGATTCCTCGGTTGCCTACTACCGTTTTATGTTCTGCGATGATGTTGTTGGCATTTTTAAGCCTAGTGTGCGGTTTAATATTGGATAGCGTGTCGCGTTTGAAACGAAATATTAAGTATTATTTTTATCTGCTGATAGATAAGCATTAAATCATGCGGTTTTCTTGAATTATTAGCCGCAGTCCGTTTTCTCTTCGTTGCGAATCCGCGACGCAATCCACAAGTTAGTGCAATTGCTAAACATGGATCTCGCCGCTTGCTGAGCGCATCATAAACTTTGAATGCGCGTTAAATTAGCCTCAAGTTGTTGTTTCGCATGCTGCGCTTGATTTAATTTGCTGCGTTCGTTTTCCACTACAGCTACAGGCGCTTTTGCTACGTAACTGTCATTGTTCAGTTTGGTTTGTGATCTAACGATCTCTTGATCCAATTTATTGATTTCTTTTTGCAAACGAGCGATTTCATCTTGTTTATCAATTAAATCAGTTAAGGGGATATGCACTTCCAGTGTATCAATAATTTTAGCGGCGGTGGCGGCGATTTCATTTTCATTTTGGCACCAGCTGGTGTTTTCGATGCGTGCTAGTATGCGGATGGGTTCGACTAACGCTGTAGTAAGTAGTTTGTCTTGTTGGCTGCCTTTGTTAAAAATCAGTGGGATTTTTTTATTGGGGCTGACATTCATTTCGCTGCGGATGGTGCGCACGGCAACGACAATTTTTTGCAACCAAGCAATAGCCGTTTCAGCGTCTTGATTTACACAATCGGTATTGACGCTGGGAAAGCGAGTGAGCGCAATGCTTTTTGCTTTAGTGCCAACCAAAGGCGACACGCGTTGCCAAATTTCTTCAGTAATGTAGGGCGTGATCGGATGAAGCAGACGTAAAATTTGCTCAAGCACTTCAATTAGAGTGACGCGGGTACCGCGTTTTTCGCTTGGTTTTGCATTTGGATTATTTAAAACACATTTGGCTAGTTCTAAATACCAGTCGCAATACTCGTTCCATACGAATTCATACAGCGATTGCGCCAGCAAATCAAAACGATAGTCGGTAAAATTACGTGTGGTGGTTTCGATCACGCGTTGTAAACGTGATTGAATCCACTCATCAGCGAGACTAAACTGTAATGGTTTTTCAGCATCAATGTCTTCACCTTCAACGTTCATCAATACAAAGCGTGCTGCGTTCCACAATTTGTTGCAAAAATTACGATAGCCTTCAATGCGACCCATATCAAAATTAATATCACGTCCAGTATTTGCCAGCGCACAAAATGTGAAGCGCAAGGCGTCAGTGCCGAAGGCGGGAATACCATTAGCAAATTCTTCACGTGTTTGTTTTGCAACTTGTTCACGCATTTTGGGTTGCATCAAACCGTGGGTGCGTTTTTCAATCAGGCTAGCAAGATCAATGCCATCTATTAAATCAATGGGATCGAGCACATTCCCTTTGCTTTTTGACATTTTTTTGCCATGGCGGTCGCGAATTAAGCCAGTTACATAAACATGCTTAAAGGGAACTTGACCAGTTAATTTAATTCCCATCATCACCATGCGCGCCACCCAAAAGAAAATAATATCAAAACCCGTTACCAGCACGTTTGAAGGATAAAATGTTTTGAACTCAGCTGTTTTGTCAGGCCAGCCCAGAGTGGCAAAAGGCCACAAGCTGGCTGAAAACCAAGTGTCTAAGACGTCATTGTCTTGTGTTAATTGCAATGTTTGGGGCAAGTTGTGTTTTTGACGAATTTCATTTTCATTATGACCAACATAAATTGTATGGTTGTCGTCATACCACACCGGAATACGATGCCCCCACCATAATTGTCTGCTGATGCACCAGTCTTGAATATTCTCTAGCCATTGCCGATACGTTTTTTGCCAGGCTTCAGGAATAAAATTCAGCTCGCCCGTTTCAAGTGCCTTCAATGCTGGCTGAGCTAACTCTTTGGCATTCACAAACCACTGGTCCGTTAAATAAGGTTCGATAATGGCATTGCTGCGTTCACCACGTGGTAAAGAGAGCAAATGCGGTTGTTCCTTTTCTAATAAATTTTGGGCGTTGAGATCAGCTAAAATAAGTTTGCGCGCAGCGAAGCGGTCTAAGCCACGATATTTTTCAGGCGCATTATCATTAATTGTGGCGCTAGCAGTAAAAATATTTATTTCAGGCAATTTATGACGCTTACCCATTTCGTTGTCGTTAAAATCATGTGCCGGAGTAATTTTGACGCAACCGCTACCAAATTCTTTATCAACGTAGTCGTCGCCAATAATTGGAATTTCACGTCCTACTAACGGCAACTTTATTTTTTTGCCAATTAAAGCTTGGTAACGTGCATCATCGGGATGAACCGCAACCGCTGCATCACCTAACATCGTTTCAGGTCGGGTAGTGGCAATAACCACGTATTGATCAGAATCACACAGCGGATAACGAATATGCCATAAAGTGCCAGACACTTGCTCTGTTTCCACTTCCAAATCTGAAATAGCGGTTTGTAGCACCGGATCCCAATTGACTAAGCGCTTACCGCGATAAATTAAGCCTTCTTTATAAAGACGTGAAAAAGCTTCGTAGGTGGCTTTAGACATGCCTTCGTCAAGACTAAAACGCAGTCGTGACCAGTCTAACGATAAACCCAGCCGCCCCATTTGATTAATAATCGAGTTGCCGGATTCGTGACGCCATTGCCATATGCGCTCCACAAATTTTTCACGGCCTAAGTCGTGACGAGTTTGATTTTGTTGCGCCAGCTGACGTTCAACCACCATTTGTGTGGCAATACCAGCGTGATCTGTGCCGCCTTGCCATAATGTGTTGTCGCCCAACATGCGGTGATAACGAATTAGCGCATCCATTAATGTATGTTGAAAACCATGCCCCATGTGTAAAGTACCAGTGACATTGGGTGGTGGCAGCATAATACAATAAGCTGTGCCATGTCCCGAAGGCGTGCCAAGCTGCGTTTTTTGCCAGTGCTGTTGCCAATGTGCTTCTAACTGCTTGGGGTTATATGTGGTTTCCATTACAATACGCCTCACAAAAGGGGCTATTTTTTCACAAAAGGCGTGGGTTGTCAGTGGTAATTTTCCGTTACTTGTCTCGAGAAGTGATTGCGGCAATGCTGGCTACGGTAATTGTGCTGCTGATTATTTTTATCAGCAACCAGTTTGTTCATTACTTAAACGATGCCGCACAAGGCAAAATAACAACGCAGTCAGTATTTGAATTGATGTCGATCCAAGTGCCGTTGTTGTTGGGATTTTTGCTACCACTGAGTTGGTATTTAGCCATTTTGCTGACAATTGGTCGTTGGTGCGCGGATCACGAGTTAATCGCTTTGTTTTCGTGTGGCTACAGTCGGGCGCATTTACTGCGAACCATTGTGCTGGTCAGTGTGGTGATGACGTTGGTGGTAGGTTGGTTGATGTTGTATGTGGAGTCGCGCATGCAGGTGCAACGAGCTGAAATATTAAAACGCGCCGTTAGCAGCGCCTCACTCAACAAAATTTCAGCCGGCCGTTTTCAAACGCTGGGCAGTGGTAGTGGTAAAGTTTTTTATACTGAACATGTTTCAGATAATCACGCCAAAATGCGAAATGTATTGTTTGTTGAAAGTCAGCCCAGTCAAACCTATGCCAATCAATTACAATGGGATATCGTTAGCGCCGATACGGCATACGAAGCTCCTTATAATAATGATGGTAATTTTTTGATATTTGAAAATGGAAATCGTTATATTGGTGTGCCGGGTGAGCTGGATTATAAGAAAATTCATTTCAAACGTTATGGTCTGCGTTTGAATGTGGCGAATTTAACGATTGGTCTGGACGTGCCCTTAATGACCACAACAGAGTTACTGGCGTTACAATATAAAAATAATTTTGCGGCGGCTGAATTGCAGTGGCGTATTGCTATGCCCATTTCCTTGTTGATTTTAACGTTATTGGCGATACCGTTAAGTGAAGTGAATCCGCGCAGTGGTAAGTTTGGCCGATTTTTACCGGCTATTTTACTTTATATTGTGTACGCCAACTTAATGTTAATGACACGTGCTTGGATTCAAAAAGGAATTATCGCACCCTGGTTAGGTATGTGGTGGGTGCACGGTTTATTTTTATTATTAGCTATTATATTAATTATTTGGCGTTTTAAGAAAAGGTAAATTAGTGCGCATACTTACACGTTATGTTGGTTCAAATTTAATTCGTTCGACTGCATTGGTAATCTTAGTGTTGATTGCTGTTGAAGGACTACTCGAATTTATTGGTCAGATGTCAGATATTGGTGTAGCACAGTACAGTATGTGGGACGCGTTTTTATTTTCGTTGATGCAACTGCCAGCCGAATTATATCAACTCTTTCCCATGGCAGGTTTTTTGGGTTGTTTGCTTGGGTTGGGTCAGTTAGCTTCAACGAGCCAACTATTAGTGATGCGCGCCAGTGGGGTGTCAAAATCACGTGTTGCTTGGACAGTAGTTAAAACAGCGCTGACGATGATGTTTTTTGTGATGATTATTGGCGAAGGTGTCGCGCCTATGTTACAGCTGAGCGCGCAACAAATGAAAGCGGCTGAGATGGTGCAGGTTAAAAAATTACAGGATATTTGGTTGCGCAATGGTGAGCAGTATGTGCATTTTGGCGAAGTGGTTAATCCATTGACGATCAACCAGGTGGAATTGTTTATGATTGATCAACAGCATAATTTATTAAGTGCTGCCTATGCGCCACGAGCAATTTACCAAAATAATCATTGGGTAATGCAACAGGTTAAGCAAACCTTGTTTGGTAAAGACAAAGTGAGCGCGCGGCATTTTGCTGCGCTGCCTTTGAATGTAATTTTCAAGACAAGCGCGTACCAAAATGAAGATGACGAGGTGCAGCAATATTCCATTATGGATTTAATTAAAACCATACATTATCGTAAGCGTGCAGGATTGAATGTGGTTTCATACCAATTCTCTTTATGGCAACGATTGATGAAACCGATTATGGCGATAGTGATGATTTGCTTAGGCGTACCCTTTATTTTTGGTAGTCTGCGCAGTGCCAGTATGGGATTGCGCGTTTTAACTGGGGTGATGGTGGGCTTTGCTTTTTATTTGTCGAATCAATTTTTTGGGCCAATTGCGATGATTTATCAGGTGCCGCCGCTGTTGGCGGCTGGGTTACCAACCGTTATATTTGCTGTGGCTTGTGTTATCCTTTTGCGGCGCACAGTTTAGTGAGATTGAGCTATGTCTGAATTAGAAAATCAAATTAAAAAACGCAAAACGTTTGCTATTATTTCGCATCCTGATGCGGGCAAAACAACCTTAACCGAAAAATTATTATTATTCGGCGGTGCCATTCAGTTAGCGGGTGCAGTGAAAGGCCGCAAAGCGTCACGTCATGCTACTTCCGATTGGATGGAGATGGAAAAGCAACGTGGTATTTCGGTTACGACTTCCGTGATGCAGTTCCCTTACGAAAAATATTTAGTGAATCTATTGGATACGCCGGGGCACGCGGATTTTTCAGAAGACACCTATCGTACGCTGACAGCTGTGGATTCCGCATTAATGGTGATTGATGCCGCTAAGGGTGTTGAACCGCGCACCATTAAATTAATGGAAGTGTGTCGCTTGCGCACTACGCCTATTACCACATTCATCAATAAAATGGATCGTGATGCACGTGAGGCCATTGATTTATTGGATGAAATCGAATCCGTTTTAAAAATCCAATGCGCACCTGTGACGTGGCCGATTGGCATGGGAAAGTCTTTTAAAGGAATTTATCATTTAATAGATGATACGGTTTATTTATATGAGCCCAGTAAAAAACATGAAATCGGTAATATCGAATCCATATTGGGCTTAGACAATCCTGAATTAGATCAACGGCTGGGTGATCAAGCGTCGGAATTGCGTGAGACGATTGAGCTGGTTAAAGGTGCGAGTCACGCTTACGATCACGCGTTGTTTTTAGCGGGTACGCAAACACCGGTTTACTTTGGTTCGGCAATTAATAACTTTGGGGTGCGTGAACTATTACATGGCTTTGTCAACGACTCACCAATGCCGCAACCGCGTGCCAGCGCAACACGTGAAGTAAAACCCAATGAGCCCAAATTTTCTGGCTTTGTCTTTAAAATACAGGCCAACATGGACCCGAATCATCGTGACCGTATTGCATTTATGCGCATTGCTTCTGGTCAGTACGAAAAGGGCATGAAGTTATTACAAGTGCGTACGGGTAAAACCATGTTGATTAATAATGCCCACACTTTTATGGCGGGTGAGCGTGAAAATGCAGATGAAGCATGGCCGGGCGATATTATTGGGTTACACAATCATGGCACAATTCGTATTGGAGATACCTTTACTCAAGGTGAGGAATTAAAGTTTACCGGCATTCCGAATTTCGCTCCCGAATTATTTCGTTTGGTGCGTTTAAAAGATCCGCTAAAACAAAAAGCGTTATTGAAAGGGTTATTGCAATTATCAGAAGAGGGCGCCACTCAAGTGTTTCGACCTTTGCACAGTAACGAATTAATTTTAGGCGCTGTGGGCGTGTTGCAGTTTGATGTGGTCGCTTACCGCTTGCTGAATGAATACAATGTAAATAGCGTGTTTGAAAACGTCAATGTGGCCACAGCGCGCTGGGTGCATTGTGCGGACGAAAAAATGTTAGAGCAATTTAAAAACGAGCAAATGCGCAACTTAGCATTTGATAACGCGGATCAACTTACCTACTTAGCCCCATCGCGCGTCAGTCTTGATATCGTCACAGAGAAATGGCCGAAGATCGAATTCAGCAATACCCGCGAACATTGATGCGTTGCGCCAGCACAAATGAAAATACCTGGTTCCCCAGCTTATGGGTAGAAATCGGCAATACCTGTCCGAAGCAGCATCCGTAAAAATCACGGATTGTTTGCGTAATGGCTAATGTGATAGCCTGGTCTCTTTTTTTGGAGAAAGTCGTGGTGGGGTTAACGGCCGCAGACAGTGGTATTGTGCATTCTGATAATCGCTGGTATTTGATTAAGCGAGTATTGCGTTTGTCTATCCCCATGGCTGGCTCGCGTCTGTTGCAAATGCTAAGCGGTTTTATTGGCATGTTAATGGTGGCGCATTTGGGCAGCTATGCCTTAGCAGCAAGTGCGTTGATCGGTGGCGTGCAAACCATGCTGATTGTGCTTGCGATTTGCTTGTTGTTTTCCATTTCAGTTGCGGTTGGTGAGGCCTTTGGTGCGGATCGGCGCGGTGAAATAGGCGCGATTGGCCAGCAAGGGATGGTGTTGTCATTTGTCATTAGTATTCCCTTTGCGATTTCACTGTGGTTCTCGCCCCAAATATTGTTGTGGTTTGGGCAATCACCACAGTTGATTGCGCACATTTACGGTTATTTTCATGTGATGGCATTTTTCGCTTTTCCCATTCTTATTCAAACCGTGTTGCAACAGTGTGCGTATGGTGTGTTAAAACAACGGGTAGTGATTATTGTTAATATTATTAATCTTATTTTATTTCCACCGTATGCGTATTATTTAATTTTTGGTTATGGCCATTTTCACGGTTGGGGATTGGCCGGTGCTTCATTAGCTTGGGGTATTCAAGACATATTGAATATTGGCATGTTGCTGTGGGCCTTTTATGCGGTAAAAGAATTTAAACAGTACGGGTTTTTTATCAAGCATAGTTTTCAAGGCTGGGTGCATTTGAGAAAATTATTTCAAATCGGTTGGCCGATGAGCATCCAATTTGGTGCGGAAATTTCAGCATTATTCATGCGTACGATTTTTATTGGTTGGTTGGGTTTAACCGCATTAGCGGCGGGACAAGTGATTCAACAATGTATCTTTTTATTAATCGTGCCGTTGTTTGCGATGTCCGAAGCCGCTGGTATTTTGGTGAGTCAATACAAGGGTGCCGACTTACCAAAAATGATTGGACGAGCGGGTAACACCGCTGTGGTGGTGGCTATTATTTTTTGCTTGGTGCCAATTATTGTGTTCGCCATTTTTCCGCATTGGCTGGCGTCGCTGTATATAAATGTGAACTTGCCCGCCAACTTCGCCATTTTTAAATTAGTGCGATTATTATTTTTGATTAGCATAGTTAATTTTACGCTGGCGGTGGTGGGCGATATGTTTGCGGGTGCGTTACGTGGTTTATTTGATACTCGATTTGCAATGATGAACAGCATCTTTTTTTCTTGGGGGATGAATATTCCGTTAAGCTATGTGTTTGCATTTGTGTTGCATTGGGGTGTGGTAGGGGTGTTTTTAGGCAGTTCAGTTGCTTTTGCTTGTCGTGCAGCGGGCGTGTGGTGGCGTTGGCGAAAACAAATTAAAAGACTTCATTTTTTTACACTAAATCAAAAAATGTAATTTCGCATTGCTTGCTAATAGTGAACGCCGTTTGCGCTGGCACATCACGCCAGTCTTCTTTGTGAACACTGAGTCGTTCTGATGAGAGAATAATACATTGTGGATGCTTTTTTTTGCTTGGCAGCATACGAAAACCGTGGGTTTCATGCTTAAAGGTTTCTCCTGCAGCATAGTGTAAAGATAAACAATTTTTCGCTTTTGTGGCAAAACGCACGCCTGACATTTCGTTGCCATTGGTGATGAGTGCATTAATATAATTTGCTTCAGTTACTTGATGCTTTTGTTGTAATTCAATGATGGTGTCGAGTGTTTTTTTCCAGGCGTCAATTTGGCCATTTAAATCATGCGTGGCTTTATCGTAATAGGTTAGCCACAGCGCGAACATCGTTTCCGAATCAGTGTGACCTTGAATTTGACGAAAGTGAATATCGCTGAGCAGATTAAAGATATCCAGTTTAATAGCATCAAATCCACCAATGCCACCGTTGTGCATAAATAACCAATGCTTGTAGCGAAACGGATGACAATTGTAAATGCTCACACCACCTGTGGCAGCAGCGCGCACGTGCCCAAAAAAACACGGCGCTTTAATTTGATGCGCGATGCGTTGTAAGTTGATGTCGTTCCATGCTGGTAGTGTTGAGACTAACACAGCCGGGATAGGGGTGATCATATGGTTATACCAACCAATACCAAAACCATCACCATTAATTTCAATTTCAGATTCCAGTGCGTGATCACTTTGTCGAATTAACGAGTCTTGTGGTCGACTGATGATGTCATTGATTGAAATGGGTTCCCCTAAGTAGGCTGCAAAGCGACACATAAAATTTCCTTATTTTAGTTTATGAGCTGAAATCTCCAATAACGGTCAATGCGGTTCATCTTTATTGTTGTATAAACTAGCCACCTTGCTTTTTTAGTTTATAGGGTAAATAGTGTGGCTGCCATAATTGCGCTTCAACCAATGCTGTATAACATTGCGGTTTTTTAACTTGCGCCACACCTTCTTCAAACGCGGTTTTAACAATAGTGGTAGCAATAGCAATAGAGGCCTCACGCGCCTTTTCAATCGAAGGTAATAATAGCTTGGGATTATTAGTAAAGGTACCAAGCGTTTTGCTCGCTTCCCACAGCATTGCATCCGATAATGTTTTGGCGCGACACGCAATCACACCTAAACCGATTCCCGGAAACGCTAAATAATTATTGCATTGGCTGATAGGAAAAACTTCGCCTTCATAGTTGACGTCTTCAAACGGACTGCCAGTTGCAATCAGTGCTTTACCTTTGGTCCAAAATAAAATATCCGTTGGTGTGGCTTCTGCTTTTTCAGTTGGGTTAGATAAAGGAAAAATAATAGGATGTTGGCAATGTTGCGCCATAGTTTTAATAATGCTTTGTGTAAATGCGCCAGCTTGTGCTGAGCAACCAATTAATATAGTGGGTTTAACGTTCGTCATCACTTCTTGCAATGATATTTGATGAGGATTCTCAATTTGCCAATGGCTAAAGTCGTGAGCATGTCGAGCATACGGTTTTTGCGCATCTGAAATATCGTCGCAACTTTCGGTGACCAAACCATAACGATCAACAATATAAAAACAATGGCGAGCTTGCTCTTCACTGGCGCCGTTGCGTATGAGTGCTTTTAATACGTTATCGGCTACGCCAATACCGGCTGTACCACCACCAAAAATTACAATGCGTTGTTCGGTAAGCGGTGTGTCGGTGCGTTTTACTGCGGCAAGTATGGCGGCTAACGCCACCACGCCCGTGCCTTGGATGTCGTCATTAAAACTGCATAACTCATTACGATAAGCGAGCAAATTACGATAGGCATTGGTGCGCCCGAAGTCTTCCCAGTGTAAAAAAACGTGAGGAAATTTATTTTTCAGGGCGGCGATGAACTTAGCGACAAATTCAGTGTATTCAGCACCCACCACACGCTTGTGTCGCCAGCCTAAATACAGCGGATCTTCTAATAATTCCGTATTATTGGTGCCGGCATCTAATAATATAGGCAAGGTATTGAGTGGGTTGATGTTGCCAAAAGCAGTATAAACCATCAATTTAGCGACAGGAATGGCCATGCCACCAATACCTTGATCGCCAATTCCCAGCACGCCTTCGCCATCACTAACCACGATTAAATCAATGTGTGGGTTGCTGCGGTTATCTAAGATTTCTTCGATGCGATCACGGTCTTCGTAAGAAATATATAAACCGCGCGGGTGCATGAATTTTTTATTAAATACTTTTACCGCGTTACCTACGATAGGGGTGTAAATAGTGGGTAACATTTCTTTGATGTGTTCTTGCACCAGTTTGTAAAACAAAACTTGATTAGTGTTGAGTAAGTTATTGAGATAGACATTACGGTTAATTTGTTCGTTGAAACCTTTGTACTGCACATAACAACGTGCTACTTGGTCTTCAATGTTTTCGACGCGATTAGGTAATTTCCCAATAAGCCCAAAAACATGCCGTTCATTTTCGCTAAAAGCCGTGCCTTTATTGAGTTGCGAGATGCTCAGTAACGCTTTGCCGGTCATGGAGGTTTCAAGATATTCTTGGCCCTTTTCATCAAATTTAAAATCAATGTCTAACATGGTCTGTTCGCTTGTGGTTGTTAGTAGCAGCAGTAAGTATAGCAATAATTTATTGATGAGAACCTTAAAATTCTGATTTTTGCACCAGACAATTTTTCAAACAAAGCCGCTGTGGTTGCGAACGAGTCATCGAGCGCGGCAATCCATTGCAATTTTTGTCCGGCAAAGAATCCTGAGGTGTTTAATAAGCGCTAAGAAAAACTTAAGCTGAGATTGGTACCTTGTTTGTTCATTTTAGTTGAGGACAGGCTATGCGAGGTGTCGTAGAGAGACCGTTAACGTTCAATCAATATGTAAATATTTGTAGGGCAATTAATAGGTCGATTCCGCGAGAGTGCTTTGGTATGCAGCTAACGTTAGAGGGTGCTGATGATATTGAATCTATTACAAGTCTTACTTCACACCCTCTTTATTTAGTCTATGTTTTTCTCATTAAACCAGTTGACGGTGCCGCCTATGTGCTAAAAGTGCCAAATCGGTGTCTGTCGTTAGAGGAGGAAAAAGAGGCGGCAAAAACTAAAATTGAAAATGAAATAAGCGCTTATAAGGCAGTCAATGAGGCTAAGATAAGCGGTGTGCCACAAATGTGGCATGGGGAGAGCAAACGTACAGACGATAATGTTTTTGCATGGCTTTGTGTCGAATATTGTGAAGGCAAAGAATTTTTGCCTTGGATTTACAAAGAAACTGAAAAAAAGGATAAGCAGCGGTTTGCAAAGGATTTTAGATTTATTATATTTCAAGTATGGCGCATCTTGGCCAGTATAGATAAAGCTGGTATGTACCATGGTGACGTTAAGCCTGACAATATCCTTTTTGATTCTGAACAGCGTAAAGTATGGCTAGTTGATTTTGAAACTTCTGGTAAAAAAGAGCTTTTGCAGGATTCAGGGCGTGGCACTAGTGGTTATATTGCACCTGAAGTAGCTACTGGTGCAAAAGTCAAATACGACAAAGCAGATTTATTTTCATTAATGATGACGGCTTTGTATGGATACTTTGAGGCTACGTCGGTAGTGCGCCTTGCTTTTAGAAAGAGAAAAAATCTCAGTCATGCGGGGGTAAATAAACTGCTGGAAGATATTAAAAAGGAAGTTGGTGTTTTACCAGCTTGGCTTGATCGTCTGGTTCGGTTAGCTAATGTTCCTGCCGATGAAAGACTCAGTTGCAATGACGCGCTGTTAGCAATGCAAATTGCAGTTATGCCAGATAGATATGGCCTGTTTAAACCGTTTAATTCGACTGTTTCAGCAGAAACAGTAGTTCATGGTCCTCATGGTTGTTTTTTTTAAAAGTCTGTTCAAGATCTATTGATTGAGGCGAAAAAGTGGATGATTGAGATAAAATTTTCGCACGCAACGACAGCGGCTTTGTTTGTAAAAATTGTTCTGTGCAAAGTAATTTAAAGTTACCAGTATCATTCTAAGAAAAGCTTAAGTTGAGATAGCTACTTTAGTGTTTTAATTTTGAGGTTAAGATGAGACCCGGTGTAGATTTCCAGTTGCTTCCTAATGAAATTAACTATCTTTGTACGCAAGTGAAAGAAGTTTCCGAGACAGGTCCAGTTTTTGGTGCGTCTCTGACGCCCCCGATAGGTTTTAAAAGCGTTAAATGTTTATCTGCATCAAACACGCCTATATTAGTTTTTCGGTTGGAAGGTGAAGATGGAACTGTCATTGCTAAGATTGTTCAGCCTGGTCTGGGTGACAACTTAACTACAAAAGCAAATCGATTGCAACAAGCTGAACTCCAGGCATATTTGGACTGTGCTGAGCATAAAATCGAAGACGTCCCGCGATTATTACCTCGAAGTTCTCCGCCAGCGCTTTATATTGAATGTTGTCAAGGTTATCAAGATCTTTTGATTTTTGACCAAACGTTTTTGCAAAATGGCAATTTTTCTGCAGCAGAAATTGCGGTTATTCTGCAACAGATTACGCGCCGAATACTGGCAATTTTAGTCCAGTTTTACCAAAACACTGGCAAAATACATGGTGATATTAAACCTGACAATATATTAGTCCGTATGGCTGGCGGCAGAATGGATGTTAAAATCATTGATTGGGCATTTACCCGTTCGGCTACGGATAAAATTAATAAAAGGTTTGGCACCGATTTTTATATGGCGCCAGAGGTTGTAGAAAAAAATAATCAAATAGATTATACAGCAATTGATATTTATTCGCTTTTTATGACGCTATTTTATATTTTTTTTTCTAATTACGACCAGGTTGAAGAATTATGGCGGCGTAAACAATCCGTTAGTCATGCAGCGCTTGCGTGTCTGTTACAGGGCGTGGTTAATGATGAAGACTTTGGTTTGTCACAGCCATATATGGCCTGGTTTTATGCATTGGCTGCTAAAGTAAATTTGGGAGCGCAGGCGAGACCTAATGCTGTATCCTTATTTAAGCATTTTGATAGCTATTTTCCCGCGTTTATATCGCTAGGAAGAGGCTATTATCCTTTTGAATTTCTGATTGAGGCAATGCATTTTTTTCAGGCTAATGAATCTAAAGGCGGCGCATGGTATAAAATTGAACTTGGCCCTTCGGATAGAGACAGAAAAATCGTTATTACGCTGATTAAAAGTGACAACAACGTTGTTAGTTTACGACTCTGTTTAGAGCCTGCTGGACCAAGCTGCACAGTAAATCTTGTTGATCCAAAGAATGCCGACGCCTGTCGTTGGTTAGTGCATGAAGTGACAGCGCATGCTCATCTTGCTGAGCTTACTGAGGTTGGTTTTTTGCCGCTGTTGGAATTTGGGCCTGCACACAGTGTTGTTCCTGATACTTCAAATTACATTAAACTCAGTCATTTATTTAATCTGATTCAGGATAAGGGTTCTGCAATTCACTTTTGGCCCTTAATAAAAAGGATCCTGCAGTTATTATTCATTCGAGTGGCATTTTTGCAAAATAATGAGTTAACTCACTATGGATTGGATTTAAATAGCGTTTTAGTGAGGACGGGTCCTAATGGGACATTGCCTTTAGACGATAAAGATGGTGTGACACTGGTTAGGCTCGAGTATGTAGAATCTTCAGAGGTGTTACTGCGAAAAGGCATGTTTCCTTTCCTTGCACCAGAAGTGGTGGTTTTTGAAACGCTTCAAGCTGAAAATAGGCTGCCAAGCGGCGAGAGGGTGAACAGCTACGCGCTTTATATTATAACGTTAATGATGATGTCAATTGGCATTGGGCAAGCGCGGCAGTACTTAGTCGCCTTTAATGACTACAACAAACAGTTTTTTTCATCACAAGAGTTATACAGGTGGGCACAACAGTTAATATTGGTATTGTCGCTTGAACAGCAGCAATTTATTGCTGCTTGTGCTCTATTAGGAAAGGAAAATCCCAATGAGCGCGCATCCGTCCGTGATCTAATTAGCAATGGGATATTTGAGCAACCTAGAGAAGAAGTAATAAGTGAATCAGCCGTAGTGACAAGATCTCAATCGTGTCATTTTTGATTAATCATTGTGTTGATCTTCTGCTGATTTTTTGGGTCGGATAAGGACCACGTCATCATCGTTGCTTAGTAATTCGTTATTCCAGGGCAGATCATGATAAGGCCCAGGGCCGGTGAAGGAAAAAATAGGATATTTAATGATAGAAAAAAATGGCGAATAATCAAAATCGCTCGGTGTAAATAATTTTGGATTGCGATGAATGAATTCGACTTCGTCTTTCTCTTTGATTTTGGTTTTACGAATTAAGGGTAAGATTGGAAAGTTCACCGACATAAAAGCTTCTGCCATCATGGCCGAACAAATGTCTTTGGCTACTGGTGTGGGATTTTCTGTAAACAAGCTCGATTTCCAGCGGCGTGGTATATACCAGCGGCCAGCTAGCATAAAGCGCGCTAAATCTAAAATATGACGCACATTATACGTTCGGCCTAATCTTTTAATGGCGAAATTGATAACACGTTGGGCGTCAGAATGGGCAATACCAGCGGGGCGACAAATACGAATATGATGATGTTGATAGCGTTCGATGGGGTGAACTTCAGTACCTTTACCCACAATCGTTTCAACTATTAATTGCTTTTGGGCCGAGCCGTGATAATGGCGGCGTAATAATTCGCGTATTTGCGGATCTTCAATGCTGTGTAAACGACCTACGTACAGTGCAGAATGCGTCCAAGGGCTGTGAATAATGTTTTTAATGATATTGCTAACGCGATTCGTGCCTTCAATCAGTAACACATCACCCGGAATAATTTCATGACAAATGCGGTCAAAGTCGCATAAATACTCATGGGATGGGTCGCCGCTGTCCGACATTAAATAATCGCAGATTTTATCAAAAATCCATTTTTGAAGGCTCATAAATTCATTATACCGTTCGCCAGTGAAAATGCGAACCTCAATCATCCAAATTAATTGTGTCCGCTAAATTCGCAGCTAAACCAACATAACTTTGTGGAGTTAATGCCAGCAAGCGTTGTTTAGCACTATCACTGAGTTGGCTTTGTTGGATAAATTGCTGCAGTGTTGCTTGAGAGACGTTTTTGCCGCGGGTAAATGCTTTGAGTTGTTCATAGGCATCAATAATCCCCTCAGCACGCATAACGGTTTGCACCGCTTCCGCTAATACTTCCCAATGGTTATTTAAATCATCGCCAATGATTTTTACATTTACTTCGATTTTATTTAGGCCTTTTAATAGGTTTTGGTAGGCCAATAAACAATAACCAAACACGCTGCCTAAATTACGCAATACTGTGGAATCACTTAAATCGCGTTGCCAGCGTGATATCGGTAATTTGTTAGCAAGGTGTTGAGCTAAGGCATTGGCAATGCCTAAATTGCCTTCAGCATTTTCAAAATCAATGGGATTAATTTTGTGGGGCATGGTGGAGGAGCCTATCTCATTTGCACCGTGTTTTTGGCCAAAATAATGTAAGCTGATGTAGCTCCACACATCACGCGAAAAATCCAACAAGATAGTATTGATGCGGCTGATATTGTGTAATAACGCAGCTAAATGATCGTGTGGTTCAATTTGGGTGGTGTAAGTGTTAACGTCCAATCCTAAATTTTCGATAAACCTTTTCGTCACTGCAAGCCAATCAATATTAGGAAAAGCGCTAACGTGAGCATTATAATTACCCACCGCGCCGTTAAATTTGGCAGGGATAGCTAACTTTTTTAATTGATTAAGTTGATGCGACAAACGCATTATGACATTCGCAAACTCTTTGCCCACTGTAGTAGGGCTTGCCGCCTGACCGTGGGTGCGCGCTAACATGGCTAAGGCGCGATAGTTATGAGTCATGGGCTTTAAAAAATTTATAATTGCTTCGAGTTTAGGGATGAGCACTTCATCTCGGGTGCGTTTCACCATCAATGCGTAAGCCACATTATTGATATCTTCAGAGGTGCAGCCAAAATGAATAAATGGGATGGCGTGATTAAGTTCATCGTTAATGGAAAGTTTTTGCTGCAAATAATATTCGACGGCTTTGACATCGTGTTTAGTCGTGGCTTCAATTTGCTTGATTTTATCGGCTTCAGCTAAAGAAAAGTTATTTACGAGTTGGGTGAGATAATGAATGGATTTGTCGCTGAACTTATCAAGGCCCGTGGGTTTTACGGTTTGACTTAAGGTAATGAGCCACTCCACTTCAACTTGTAAGCGAAATTGAATCAAGCCATATTCGCTGACTAAAGGGTTAAGTGCTTCAAGCTGGTTGGCGTAGCGGCCGTCGAGGGGGGAGAGAGAAAGTAGCTGTGTCACATTCATTTGCGGTTCCTATTCATCGGTGCTTGAGTGGTTAATTTGTTGAAATGAACCCATGCCTAGATTACCATTCACCCCTGTCAATCACCATCCCCAAAAGGTACCCGGATGAAATTTATCGACCTTGATCGTCAATACCAGCGTATTCATTTGGATTTAAATACACGCTTAACTGACGTACTGACACACCAGCAATTTATTAACGGCCCTGAGTTACGTCAAATGGAAGTCGAGCTGGCAGCGCGAGTGGGTGTGACCCATTGTATCGCAGTAGCGAATGGCACGGTGGCATTGCAAGTCGCCTTAATGGCGTTAAATATTCTGCCTGGTGATGAAGTAATTACAGCTGATTTTAGTTTTTTTGGCACTGCAGAAACGATTTTATTGGCTGGTGCTAAACCCATTTTTGTGGATATTGATCCTGACACATTTAATCTCGATGCCACTCAATTAGAAGCCGCTATTACCTCAAAAACCAAAGCGATCATGCCGGTTTCATTGTATGGTCAGTGTGCTGATTTTGATGCGATTAATATCATTGCAGGCCAGCATAATATTCCTGTCATTGAAGATGCGGCGCAAAGTTTTGGTGCTACGTATAAAGGGCGTGAATCGTGCAGTTTATCCACTATTGGGTGCACTAGTTTTTTTCCAACTAAGCCATTGGGTTGCTATGGTGATGGCGGCGCGTGTTTTACTAATGATGATGAATTGGCACGACAAATGCGCATGATTATTAATCATGGCGAAGAAGGTAAATATAATCATGTGCGTTTAGGTATGAATGCGCGCTTTGATACTTTGCAAGCGGCGGTGATGTTAGCAAAGCTTGAAATATTTGATGATGAAATAACTAAGCGGCGCAATATTGCGAGTCTTTATAATAATGCGCTCAAAGATATTGTGACGGTGCCGCGCATTGAAAGCTTTAATGAAAGTGTGTATGCGCAATACACGGTACGTGTAGCCAATAGAGAGGCGGTACGTGAAGCGCTGGCTGAAAAAGGTATACCGACAGCGGTGCATTATCCAAAAGCGTTACATCAACAGCCTATTATGGGCGAAGCTATTAATAAATTACCCATTTGTACTGAATCACTTAAAGCGGCTGACGAAGTGTTAAGTTTGCCCTTTCATCCTTATCTTACTGAAGAGCAAATTGATTTGGTTAGCACCGCATTAAAAGAAGTGCTGTGCTATGCTGAAGAGCCAGTTTAAATTAGTGTGATAATAAAGCCACGCTGCTAGTAGGTGAGCTGCAAATTGGCTGTTATTGCCGATTTAAACCCACAACAAGCGAAGGAGCGACGAACGCAATGGCCACGGAAGCGGCGACACTGATTACCCCTCGTTTTACGTTAAAAATTATTTGCGCCATGTTGTTGGCTGTGGCGGTGGGTTTATTACTGCGTTGGCTGCCCATTGCTGATAGTGTGCGTGAGTTTTTAGCTGATGGTGTGTTTTACACCTTGGGACAAGTTTTTTTACGTTTATTGCAGTTGCTTGTGGTGCCAGTGGTGTTTGTGTCAATTGTCTGTGGTACCGCCAGTTTAGGTGGTGGTAAAGCATTAGCGCGCATTAGTATCAAAACGGTTAGTCTTTATTTATTAACAACGGTTATTGCGATTTCATTTGCGTTATTTTTAGCAAGCTTATTGCATATCGGTGCGGGTTTTTCATTAGCACACACTGCTACTTACCAGGTTAAGACACCAAGCTCATTGCCGAATCTTTTGGTGTCATTGTTTCCAGTTAATCCATTTAAATCACTCGCTGAAGGCAATTTATTGCAAGTGATTTTGTTTGCATTGCTATTTGGATTAGCACTTTCAGTTAGTAAAACCAAAGCGAAACCGCTGATTGATTTTTTTAACAGTGCTAATACCGTTATAATTAAGCTGGTTTTATTGATAATGCGCGTTGCACCTTATGGTGTGTTTTGTCTGTTGGCGCAGTTGTTAATAAAAGTGGGGTTTGCCGCTATTTGGCAATTGATGGGATATTTTTTTGCGGTGCTACTGTGTTTAATGCTGCAGTTATTTGTTGTCTATAGTGTATTGTTAGTTAGTTTGGCAAAACGTTCACCATGTGCTTTTTTTGAAAATTTTTATAGTGTGATGTTGTTTGCTTTTAGTGTATCAAGCAGTAACGCGTGTATACCCATAACAATGCAAGCCGTTAAAAATCGCCTGCAAGTTAAACCTGAAATTGCTGAGTTTGTTATTCCAGTGGGAGCGACCATTAATATGGATGGTACCGCGATTATGCAAGGTGTGGCCACGGTGTTTATTGCTAACGCCTATGCGATTCATTTAACGTTGATGCAATTTATTACCGTTATTGTTATGGCGACGTTATCTTCAATTGGTACCGCCGGTGTGCCATCAGTGGGATTAATTACGTTAGCTATGGTGTTGCAACAAGTGGGTTTACCCGTCGATGGTATTGCGCTTATTATCGGCATAGATCGTTTGCTTGATATGGTGCGTACAGCGGTAAACGTTTCAGGTGATGCCGTGGTGGCGTGTATCGTCAATCGTTTCGAAAAATAAATATTGAGGAAGCTATGCAATTACAAAATAAAGTAGCAGTGATTAGCGGTGGTGCGTCCGGATTAGGTGAGGCTACAGCGAAACAATTAGTGAGCCAGGGTGTGAAAGTTGCCTTGTTGGATAGTAATTCGCATGCGTTAAAAAAAGTGGCTACTGAAATAAATGCCTTGTCGTTGGTATGTGATGTGACCTCTGCTGAAGAAGTGGAAGCTGCGGTGAGAGCAATTGTAAAAGAGTTTGCGGCAATTCATATCGTGGTGAATTGCGCTGGGATCGCTCCTGCAGCAAAAATCGTTGGGCGAGAAGAAATTCATTCATTGGATTTATTTAAAAAAGTGCTGGATGTTAATTTAGTGGGGACATTTAATGTGTTGCGGTTGTGTGCGGCACAAATGACAACGCAACAACCCTATGATGACGACGGCGCGCGCGGTGTAATAATTAATACCGCTTCTGTTGCTGCATTTGAAGGCCAAATTGGTCAAGCTGCTTATAGTGCTTCTAAAGGAGGCCTAGTAGCGATGACGTTACCCATTGCACGCGAGTTAGCGCGGTTTGGTATTCGTGTATTAGCCATTGCGCCTGGAATTATGCACACGCCCATGATGGCGGCGATGCCAGAGAAAGTGCAACATGCTTTAGCAGCGAGTGTGACTTTTCCTAAACGCCTGGGTCAGGCGCAAGAGTACGCTAAATTAGTGCAAGCGATGATTGAAAATGATTATTTGAATGGCGAGGTTGTGCGTTTAGATGGTGGTATTCGTATGACTGAAAAGTAAGACTGCTCGCTTATGGGTTAAAATCGGTAACAACGGCCAATTTGTAGCTCATCTTTATCGGAACCTGAAAAGTTGCCTTTTGTGAGTGGCTTGCGCTAGAATCCTTGCCACTATGGACACCACTCAGCCGCATTCATTTACAGCCGTTTTTGCCGCACATTATTCTCGGTTAATTAAGCAATCTTTTGCTGATTTAGTGGCACAAGATCCGCAACGAGATAATAAATACATTATCGAACTCAATGGTATAAGCGCTGATTTTACGCATAATTTAATGGATGACGCGTTAATTGCTAGCTGTGTTGAATTAGCGCAGCAGTGTGGTTTGCCGTTGGCGATGCAGAATTTGTACCAAGGATTTTTTCAAGAAAATACACAACAGCGTGCTGTGGGCCATTTAGCCTTACGTCAACCACAAAATTATGCAGCGTTACATGAGGCTGTTGCCAGAGTTAACACGTTGCAGTTTGATACAGTGTTGCATATTGGCATTGGTGGCTCTGAACTGGGACCTAAATTTTTATTGCAAGCCTTACATGAATTCACGCAGCAGCCACTGCAGTGTGTGTTTGTTTCTGGACTTGATGAATGTGAAGTGCAGGATGCACTAAAAAAAATTGACCCCCTAAAAACCATTGTGATTATGGCGTCAAAATCATTTACCACTAATGAGGTGTTGCGTAATGCACACATCGTAAAAAAATACATTACCGATGCCAGTAAATGGTTTGCTGTAACAGCGCAACCACAAGCAGCCAGCGCATGGGGAATTTTGCCGCAGCATATTTTTCAGTTCAACGATAGTGTGGGCGGCCGTTATTCTATTTGGTCGGTGGTGAGTTTAGTAGTGATATTGTGTATTGGTGTGGATAATTTTATTGAATTTTTAAGTGGCGCACAGGCTATGGACACGCACTTTGCGCAAGCTAAATTACAGCATAATATGCCGTTTTTGTTGGCAGCGCTGCAATATTGGTATTCATGGGCGATGGGCGTGAATTCACGTGCTATTGTACCTTACAGTTATCGCTTGCGTTTGTTACCCGATTATTTGCAGCAACTGCATATGGAAAGTTTAGGCAAATCCATTTCATTGCAAAAGACTGCAGTTACAGCAAAAACCGGTGGCATTATATGGGGTGGAGTGGCCACCAATAGTCAGCACAGTTTTCATCAATTGTTGTTGCAAGGAAATCGCTTACTGCCTGTTGATTTTATTTTGCCGCTGCAAAATTCAAGTGGCATGGCTAACGATGCTTTGATTGCGAATTGTTTAAGTCAAAGCAATCTGCTGGCCTATGGCAAAGCAGATGAATTGACAAAACAAATTTGTGGCAATAAAGCACATAATATTATTGCATTAGAAGCAGTTAAGCCTTATCAAGTAGGCGCTTTGTTAGCACTGTATGAGCACAAAGTATTTTGTTTGAGTGTGTTGTGGAGCATTAATCCTTATGACCAATGGGGCGTTGAACACGGTAAAGTGTTGGCTTTAACACTGGAAAATTCATTGGCTGGGCAACCTGCTTTTCACAGCTTGGCGAATTTAAAACATTATTTATTTCAGCGAGAAACGAATCAGAATGAGCAATAATATTGAAATAGCCGTATTACCCGTTGGCGGCATGGGCACACGTTTTTTGCCCATCACCAAATCCGCTCCCAAAGAAATGTTACCTATCGTTGATAAGCCCATTATTCAATACGCTGTTGAAGAGGCAGTAGCAGCGGGAATTAAGCAAATAATTTTTATTACGAGCAGTAGCAAGCATGCCATCGAAGATTACTTTGACTCCAATTACGAATTAGAATCGCGTTTGCAACTACGCCAGGATTATCAAGCACTGAAAACAGTAACCAGTATTGTGCCGCCTGACGTTAGCATTGCTTATGTGCGCCAAAGCGCGCCTTTAGGTTTAGGTCATGCTATTTTATGCGCGCGCAAATTAATTGCCGATAAACCATTTGCTATTCTGTTGCCTGACGACGTCATTTTAGATAACAGCGGCCACGGACCGCTGGTTAAAATGGTGGAGCGCTTTGCCACAACGCAAGCAAGTGTCATCGCTTTGCGGCGCGTACCGCAAAATGAAGTCTCTCATTATGGTGTGGTGAGCATGGGTGCGGTCGATAATTTATTTTCGCAATTGCACTCAATAGTCGAAAAACCGTTGGTGGCGGATGCGCCATCTGATGTGGTGGTAACTGGGCGTTATATTTTAACACCAGCCATTTTTGATTTTCTTGAAAATACCACTCCTGGTGCGGGCGGTGAAATTCAACTGACGGATGCCATCGCGCGATTACTTAAAAATCAGCCGATTGAAGGCTATTTGTTTAGTGGCGAACATTACGATTGTGGTAGCAAGTTGGGGTGGTTAAAAGCCACGATCGCTTTTGCTTTGCAACGCAGTGAGCTGACTAAACCGCTAACCGCTTATTTAGAAACGTTGCTTGATGTTACAACATCCACCCCTAAATTTTAATATTTGTTTAACCCCAGCGCAGTAACTTTCTCATGCGAGAAATAAAGACAGCCAGGTTAAAAAATAATGCCAAGACAAGGTGAATATATTAGAGCGGCAATTCAGCGTGAAAGAAGCGCTACCAATAATAGTTTTTGGGCACTGAGTAACACCGTTCAATATGAGCGAGAAAAACGCAGCTTGTATTCAAACATTGTTCGCCCGCTGGCCTTGGTTGTTTGTGCAACCGTCATACCTCTGTTTGCGTTTACTTTGTTGCGCTATTGGCTATCCAGCAGTTTTGATTCCAGCACCAGCGAGATAGATGTGGCTGCTAGTCTATCGGAAGCCGCGCTTACTCATGCTAAAACATATGAAGATGTTATTTCAGGTTGGACTGAGATTAAGAATGAAGTGGATAAAGCGATTAACACATCACTAATTGCATTGAAAGCGTATAGTTCATTTAATTTAATGCAAATAAAAAATAGTGCGATGCTATCAAATTTACTTAGTGTGTTGTCCAAAAAGAAAAACTTATTCGCTACTTTGTCAGATACGCTTACAATATTGTTTGCTAACTATTCGAACTTAGATGGCGAGTTGCTAAGATTTTTTAATCAAGGGCAAGATTTACTTTCCATTTGCGTAAGAGAATACAGCAGGCGATTTTGCACGCTTACGGAGATATTTGCTAAAGCAAGTCAGGATAAAACCAATTTTTTACTCGAAAAATTAAAAATAAAACTGGATGTAATTGATTGTGCTAGGGTGAAAGACTGGGTTGTTTCTGACGTTTCTTCTGTATTTAAACTTGGCACGTCTCTATCATTTAAAGAACAGTCTCGATTAATAACTCGTCTTGAGAGAGCCATTGAAATTTTAAATCCAACACAAACCTTGAATTCCTTTACCAGTAAACTGGAAACCGAAAACAAGTTGATGAAGCAGGGTGGGGAACTTTATCGGCAATATTTGTCAGAGAGCTATGATAAATTTGCCATACTCATTGCGATTTGTGCTTCTATTATTATTTATCGTTTTATTTTGGTGCCGCTTTTTGCCAAAGCTTACTCACTCTATCAACAAAATGAAAATAACGATGCGCAACTGGAGGATTTTGCTGCGCAGTCTATCGATGAATTAAAAGCAACGCAATCAGAGGTGTTAACGAAGCTCAAGCAAACTAAAATATTGGCGCGTAAAGCGGATTATGTTTCCTATGCTGGCTACGCAATGCTAAGCGTGTTTGTGATGCAGAATTATGCGTTAAACACCAACTCATTATTCCAATTTCTTGCGCTGCCATTTTGCGCTGGGTTATTAATTGAAAATGGTGTCAGGTTAATTTGGCAAGGTTACACAGATTCAATTTTAACTAAAACGGTGGAGCAAGGAAAAACCAACTTACATGATGCTTTTGCTGGGGTTGAGTTTGACATTAGGGTTAATACAGCTAGTCATATTGGAGAGAGTTTTTATTCATTGCAAGTGAATGAACATGATGCGGTTAAAAAACAACATAACACGCGTGCGCTGTGGGGCGCATTGAAAAAGTCCGGTGCGGCAATTTTATTTTGCAATGATCAAGCAGGGCAAGTGTTGGTTGCGGCTAATCAAACATTTCAGGTGGAGGTGTTGAAGGCGAATCATGCGCTTTATTTAAAACATCTGACTAGAGCTGAAGCGGTTTTAAGGGCGGGAAGAAAAGCATTTTTATTTGGTAGTTTGTTTGATGATGAGCAAACCAATTTGCCCCAAGTGCAATTATTGATTCCAAAAAAATACCAAGAGGCGTTAGAGAACGTTAATCTTGAGCCGTTTGAAAAAGTCGAGACAGCAGGACTGACGCTGCTGATATTGCCAGATGAATATGAGGAAGGTGATGCGATAACGACATTGCAAGCAATCCATAATGCCATTGCGTTACATGAGTCACTGAGTATTTCTTCGCAACAGAGAATATCACCAAGTGTATGTGATGAAAAAATGCCAGCTGTTCCACGAGTTAAAAGGAAAACAAAAGGCTTGAGCAATCGTAAAAACGAAGTTGAGCATAAAGAAGAAAAATCGGACGCGGACAGTTACGTCTATCCACTAACCAGCAATGATAATGTTAAAAGAACAATAATATTTAACCTCACATTGGCGGGTTGTGGCGATGTGCGTGAATTATATAAGGCAATGCAGAGTGCCTGTCAGAACATCGCCAAGGCCGAGGGTGAGCAAGGACTGAAAGTTGTTTCGGATAGAGGTTTTTTAGTTAGATACGTAAAACTCCTGGGCAAGTTTGGCGATGTTAGGTTACCAGTTAGGTTGCAGCCTGGCACGCACCCGCCTGTATACGAAACTGATGATCATCTGGAATACCACGCGCATCAGCGCCGTTCTGGTTTTGCAAAGTTGCGCGCTTTTGGTAGGTCATAGGCAGCGACAATTTAAGCTTCGCATTTCGGTGAAGAATGGTTATAATCCACGCTCTTTAATCCTGCCAATCTGCCAATGACAGCGGTGCGGCACTAAACAAAACAGAGGTAAACAACAATGTCATTAACTGCGGCCATTAAGGCTAGTGTTATCGAAGAATATCAAACAAAAGCAGGTGATACGGGTTCACCAGAAGTGCAAATTGCTGTTCTAACTGCAAAAATCACGCGTTTAACCGAGCACTTTAAAATCCATAAACATGATTTTCATTCCCGTCGTGGTTTACTCCGTATGATCAGTCAGCGTCGTAAATTGCTGCGTTACCTGAAAAACACTGAAATCGCGCGTTATCGTGAAATCTTAAAACGCTTAAACTTGCGCTCATAATAAATCGACATTAATCGAAGGAAATCTATAGTGACTAAAAAAACCAAAGAATTTCAGTACGGCAATCATAAAGTCGTGCTGGAGACGGGCGAGATTGCTCGTCAAGCTGACGGAGCGGTGCTGTGCACCATGGGTGAAACTGTTGTTTTAGCTACGGTGGTGGCTAAACGGAATGCCGAAGAAGGGCGTGACTTTTTCCCTTTGACTGTTAATTACCAAGAAAAAAGCTATGCTGCTGGCAAAGTGCCTGGTGGCTATTTTAAACGAGAAGGCCGTCCAACAGAAAAAGAAACATTGGTTTCTCGTTTAATTGATCGTCCAGTTCGTCCTTTATTTGCTGATGGTTTTACGAACGAAGTGCAAATAATTGTAACCGTATTGTCGATGGATCCGGCTGTGCCAACCGATATTCCTGCTTTGATTGCTGCTTCAGCGGCATTGGTCATTGCTGGCGTGCCGTTTCGTGGACCGCTGGGTGCTGCGCGCGTGGGTTATAAAAATGGGGAATATTTGCTTAACCCTTCATTGGCTGACGTTGCTGCGTCCGATTTAGACCTGGTTGTTGCGGGTACCAAAGATGCCGTTATCATGGTTGAATCGCAAGCCAACCAACTTTCTGAAGACGTGATGTTGGGTGCGGTGATGTTTGGGCATCGCTCCATGCAAACAGTAATTGAGGCTATTAATGCACTTGCTGCTGAAGGTGGACGAGAAAAATGGCAATGGCAAGCAGCCGAACGTGACAGTAAATTAGATCAGACTATTCGTTCTGAAACTGAAAGCCAACTCGTTGAAGCGTATCAAATTCGTGAAAAACTCCAACGCCAAGAGCGCATTAAAGAAATTCGCACGGCGTTAATTGAAAAAATCTGCACTGAAACAGAAGGGACACCAACGAAAGCTCGTGTGGATCAATACTTTCATGATTTAGAAAAAGAATTAGTGCGAACTCAAATTCTGGATGGCAAACCACGTATTGATGGCCGCGACACCAAAACTGTGCGACCCATCACGATTAAAGTGGGCCTCATTCCACGCGTTCATGGTTCAGCGTTATTCACGCGTGGTGAAACTCAAGCACTTGTTATCACCACCCTGGGAACAGAGCGTGATGCGCAAATGATTGATGATTTGGACGGTGACCGTAAAGATGAATTCATATTTCATTACAATTTTCCTCCGTACTGTGTCAATGAAACAGGCTTCATGAGTGGACCAAAGCGACGTGAAATCGGTCACGGTAAATTGGCGAAGCGGGGCGTGATGGCAGTGGTGCCAACACTTGAAACCTTTCCGTATGTGGTACGAGTGGTGTCTGAAATTACCGAATCAAACGGTTCGAGTTCCATGGCCTCCGTTTGTGGTAGCAGCTTGTCGATGATGGATGCGGGCGTGCCGTTGAAAGCGCCTGTTGCGGGTATCGCTATGGGTTTAATTAAAGAAGACACAAAGTTTGCCGTATTGACTGATATTTTGGGTGATGAAGATCACTTGGGTGATATGGACTTTAAAGTAGCAGGCACCTCAGCAGGTATCACTGCACTGCAAATGGATATCAAAATTGATGGTATTACTGAAGAAATCATGCACCAAGCATTAGCGCAAGCTCAAGCTGGGCGGTTGCATATTTTGGGAATTATGAATGATACATTGAAGCAATCGCGCGTAGATGTATCACAGCACGCACCAAAATACGTCATGATGAAAATTCATCCAGATAAGATTCGTGAAGTAATTGGAAAAGGCGGCGCGGTGATTCGTGAAATCACTGAATCTACTAACACCACCATTGATATTCAAGATGACGGCTCAATTAAAATTGCAGCGGTTAAAGGTGAAGATGCAGAAAAAGCAAAACGCCGTATTGAAGATATCACTGCCGAATTGGAGATTGGTAAAATCTATCAAGGACCTGTAGTGAAGATCGTAGATTTTGGTGCGTTTGTGGAAGTGATGCCAGGCAAACAAGGTTTGGTTCACGTATCGCAAATTGCTCAAGAGCGGGTTGAAAACGTGCATGACTACCTTGAAGAAGGCCAAGTGATCAAAGTCAAAGTAACTGACATTGATCGTCAAGGACGCGTGCGTTTAAGCATGAAAGAAGCCGTTTAAGCGCTATAAAAAGAGTTGCCCTAATTTAATATGGGCGAATGACGGGCCCGAGTAAGTTTTCTTGCTCGGGCTTTTTTGTAAGCCTCCAGCTTTGAGCTGAAATCACTAATAATCTGGACTTTCGCCTTTAGCGAAAAGTTCACTTTATCCCTCTTTAAGACGCACGGATCAGGTTCTCATTAGCTAAACTTCCTGCTAAATTAAACCAATGGATGCGATTAAACCGAATGTCAGTCAAATAGGGAATGTGGTGTTGCTGCATGGATTGGGGCGTACCTATCGCATCATGAATCAAATGGCGAGTTATTTAGAGCAACAAGGGTATAACACACACAATATTGATTATCCATCGACGCAGTTTAACATCGAAACGGCGGCTAATTTTATTTATGAGAAAATCCAATCCTTATATGCCATGGCGCTGCCATTGCATTTTGTTGGGCATTCGTTAGGAGCAATTATAATTCGCTATTTATTGACGCGATACCGACCACCGAATTTAGCGCGAGTGGTAATGTTGGCGCCACCGAATCATGGCACCCTGTTAGTGAATTGCTTAAGTAAAATCCCCCCCATTAGAAAAATTTTCGGCCCGGCTTTTATTCAATTAGTGGCGGGTAAGAAGGGTATTGCTGCTCGATTGCCAGCGGTGGATTACGAAACCGGTGTGATTGCAGGCGATCATGCCGTGGATTTTTTGTTTTGGTTGTTGTTACACAAACCCAACGATGGCAAAGTCACAGTCGAATCAACATGCGTGCAAGGTATGCAAGATCACGTGGTGTTGCCGGTGTCGCATCCTTTTGTGCCACAAAATCGCTACGTGAAAAGACAGACCGCGGTGTTTTTAACCCGAGGTCGTTTTATCTAATAGTCTAACGTTGTTGATAGGGCCTATTTAAAATCTATTGATTACTTAATTAATCGAAAAAAACTAATACCACCAACAGCACAATAGAAATTTCGCTTTTTCGTCTTCGTCAGCGTACGCAATTCCTTTTTTTGTCATCACGAGCAAGTCATCGAGCGTCGTGATCCATGTATCAGTGCCGTTAAAAAACATCGGCGTATGGATGGCGACGCTCGTTCCTCGCTCGCCATGACAAGATTTTTTTCATCGTACAAGCTCGCATAATTCTTTTCCATCGTCGCTGACGACGAAAAAACTGACTGCACAGATGGAAAAGCTGCGACTCACAAGGATGTGAAATGAAAATTTCTTTAAACAAACACTTCTCGTCCCACAGCAGGATGATTTTTTAAATAAGCGATCACATTTGCAATCGCGTGCTGTTCACCGATAGCGGCTTCAGCGTTATGGCTAAAACTATCTGGATCATGCACAAAGGCGGTGATGTCTTCGCCGATGGTTTGATGATCGTAGCTGGCTTTAGCTGCGGCGTCACCATTTTGAATATCTAGCCACGTTACCTTACCCACTGTGGTACCGCCACGGTGATTTATAAATCCATCACGTGAGTCAAAGTTTTGAATAAAATCGTAATCTTTTAATGTGGGGATATCGAGCGTGCCGCCAACACCAGGCGAATTAAACACGATGGTTTCGGGATGCGGATGGTTTTGTATTGCAACTAATTGGGCATAGGCGCCACCCAGTGAATGCCCAGTTAAGCTAGGCAGTAAACCAAATTTGCTCACCAGGTAATGAAAATTTACGGCGTAATACATGCCGGCTAAGCGTTCTTGAAATGGCATTAATCCCGCTTCTATTTCGGCATCATCAATATAATTGCCGTAATAATTTTTCATGGTGCCGCGGTAGGCGATAACGGCGGCGTCAGCGCGACCGCCGGTGTAATGTAAATAAGTACGGGCAAAAAGATCGTTATGAAAGTGCAGAGCTGGCTTTAAATTTACTGTCATTATTTGCCAACCTTTTTTTAATTTATCAAAATTAGTTTTTTGGTGATAAACGTCGCCTGAAAACACAGCGTTTTCTAACACGGAAATTTTATACATTATTACTCCTCGAGTTTTCTAAATGATAACGAAAATTTATTTTAATTATTGAGTTCGGTAATTTTACAACTTGCGTTTTAGTTGAAGAAAATCCACAGGCAAAATCAATCGGACGATGTGTTTCACGATCTGAACAAGTTATATTTTCAAGCCAATTTAAAGTGGTTTTTTTTGAATGTGTGGTGACACCAACCAAAGCTGAAAGTCCGAATCCTGTGTCATTATTTTGTGTAACCATAAAGCCAACTTGATTTAGTCCCCAATCACA
>JBGTHB010000135.1:0-20836 GCA_041746415.1 Coxiellaceae bacterium
CAAATTTAATTTAATTGTGCACCCCGGCTCAAATGGTAATACGCGTGAATGGCCAGCAGGTTATTTTGCTCAATTAATACAATCCCTACCTCAACAACAATTTACTATTTTCCTTACTGGCTCTGCTGCAGAGCAACAACGCTTTGCTAACTTGTGCGCCATCCAACAACCCAACGTTCACAACGTGATGGGGCAATTTACATTGAATGAATTAGTTTCCTTTATCGGCCAATGCGATGGCTTGATTGCTGGTTCAACTGGTCCTATGCACGTAGCTGGTGCATTAGGTATTCACACCCTCGGTTTGTTTCCCCCATTTCAAACTGCCAATCCAACCCGCTGGGCGCCACTCGGTCAACGAGCTGAATTTTTAGTGACAAACGAAAACTGCGCGGCAACTTGTCTCAATCAACATTGCGCTTGCATGGAAGCCATTGAAGTCAGCACGGTTAAAAATAAATTGCTAAGTTGGCTAAGCAATTAAGTCACAACGGCTTGTGGCACTATTTCTTGAATCGCTTTATGCACCAAACTGGGCATGAGCTCATTTAAACATTTCAGATGATCAAACGGACAAGTGCGCTTAAAACACGGCGAACAAGGTAATGCTAAACTCACCACACGCACAGTATTGCTTAATGGCGGCGTAAACGTGGGCGAAGATGAACCATACAATACGACAGTGGGACGATTCAACGCACAAGCAATGTGCATTAATCCAGAGTCATTCGTCACAATTAAACTGGCTAAAGATAATAAATCAATTGCTTGCGCCAAGTGTGTTTTGCCAGCCAAATCCACGCACTGATTTTGCGTTTGTGTATTAATCGCTTGCGTAATGACTTGATCTTTAGCCGAACCCAACAGCCACACTTGCCACCCTTGTTTAAGATAATCATTAGCCAGCGTTGCAAAATGCTCAGCCGGCCAACGTTTTGCCACACCGTACTCCGCGCCCGGGCACAGCGCTAACAGCGGTTGCAATGGTTTTTTAAGCCCAGCGCTATTTAATGCTTCACTCACTGTCTGTGCATTTGTCAGTAAACGAGGATAAATCACGCGTTCTACTGGCACTGTAGCATGAGGCGGTAAGCCTAAGGCCATAAAGCGTTGAATCATTAGTGGCAATTTTATTTTATCCAGCTTGCGTCGATCCGTAAGCAGACCAAAACGGCATTCACCATGATAGCCAATGCGTTGCGGAATTTTGGCCCAGAAAGGAATAAGTGCTGATTTAAAAGAATTTTTTAAAATAATAGCGCGTTCATAATGTTTTTCACGCAATTGCTTAGCTAATAAAAAACGCTGTCGCAATTTTAATTGGCCGTGCGTTAACGGCATCTCAATGGCAGCGGCAACTTCTGGCATGCGCTGTAAAATTGGCAATGACCAAGCTGGTGCTAACACATCAATTTCACTGCCAGGATAACGGCGCATTAAGACTTTAAATAATGTTTGCGCCATCACCATATCGCCTACCCAAGCGGGTCCGACAATTAAAAAACGTTTGGCTTTTGATTTTACTTCCACACTTAATCCACCAAAGTGTATTCGGCTTCACAATACGGACAACGACTATGTCCTGTTTTTTCTATAGGTAAGTACACACGCGGATGCGCATCCCATAACCGATCTTGCGGCAGCGGGCAACACAGCGGCAGCTCATCGCGTTTAATTTCGTAATGGCGTTTGGTACAACCCTGATTGTCTAACATGATCTATAACTTCCTCAATTAGCAAGCCATGGTATAATGCCACTCACATTCACCTGCAAGCAAGAGACTCATGGCTAAATACGAAAAATTATCCACTACCCAATTAAGTGAAACTGAAACCGTACTGCGCTCCACCAAAATACCCGAATTGGTGCATTTAGATGACGCTGCATTTTTAGTGATGACGGACTTCAATCAAACAAAACCTCGCACCACAGCACCTAAAGAATCCATGGACGATGCCCTTAATGACATGAAAGTACAAGGCGTACACTTATTATTAGTCAAAGACGAAGATGGCCTGATAGAAGGCGTGATCGCTTCTGAAGATATATTAGGTGAAAAACCCATCCAAATTATTCAAGAACGCCGCATCCCCCGCGCACAAATCACTGTCAAAATGATCATGACACCTCTGAGCCATATTGCTGCACTGGATATTAAATCCATTCAGCACGCGAAAGTGGGCAACATTGTTGAAACGCTCAAGGCACTGAATCAACATTACGTATTAGTGTTTGAACGCAATGAAGACGAAACGCTGTTGCGCGGCATTTTCACGACCTCGCAAATTTCACGTCAGTTACATCAAGATGTGGCCGATTCACTTTCCAAAGCGCAATCCATCTCTGAACTGCAAAAGCGGCATGTGATTGAATGATCTATACCGTTCGCCCATGAGAATGCGAATAATTTTAATTGAAAGCGAACGGTACATTAATCGAGTGCCATTAATCTTCAGGATGATCCAAACCTTCGGCTTCAATCATGGTGCGCAGCTGTTTTAAGGCATCAATTTGAATTTGGCGCACTCGCTCACGCGTTAATCCCACCGCCTTGCCTACATCTTCTAAAGTGCCTTTTTCATGGTTGCCAATGCCAAAACGTCTCACCACCACTTCTCGGTGGCGTTCATCCAATTGGCCTAACCATTTCTCGACATGCTCCATCAAATCTGAATTTTGCACCAGTGCCGCTGGATCAATATTATTTTCATCCGTCAGCGTATCAGCAAGGGATTTTTGTCCATCGCGCGACACGGGAGCGTCAATCGAAGTGGAATCAGGCACCAATTCCAACATGCGCTGCACATCTTCAACGGGCTTATCAATCATTTGCGCCAGCTCTTCTGAGCTCGGCTTGTGATCCAGTTTTTGGGTTAATTGCTTGGCGGCGCGTAAATAAATATTGAGTTCTTTAATCACATGTATCGGCAACCGCACAGTGCGACTTTGATTCATAATAGCGCGCTCAATGGTTTGACGAATCCACCACGTGGCGTAAGTTGAAAACCGAAACCCACGTTCTGGATCAAACTTCTCCACTGCAGTCATTAAACCTAAATTGCCTTCTTCAATCAGATCTAAAAAGGCCAAACCGCGATTACAATAATGACGGGCAATTTTAACCACTAGACGTAAATTGCTTTCAATCATTTTTTGGCGCGCTTCTTTATTATTCTTTTTTACCAAACGCGCAATCTTTAATTCTTCTTTCGGTGACAACAGCGGTTTAAATCCCAGTTCTCGCAAATACATTTGAGTTGGATCAGTAGAACGATATTGCTTTGGTCTGCCACTTTCACTTTTTTCTTTTGCCTTGGCGGTTTTTTTCTTGGCTTTTTTAACTGTTGTTGTTTTTTCTTTTGCTGGTTTAATTGGTTTTTTTGGGGTGGATTTATTAGCAAAAATAAAACTGTTATCGCCGCTGGCTAAATCTGTTTTAGAGCGTAGTTTTTGCTGTAACTTTTGTTTGACGGTTGGTTTTTTTAATTTGGTTTTAGATTTAGCTGCTATTTTAACTTTTGTTTTCTTTTTCTTAATTGATGCTTGGCGTGATTTTTTTGGGGATGGCGTTTTTTTATTAAGGCGTTTTTTGGGAGCGCTGTTTTTTGCTGTCGCTTTGCGAGCGACTTTCTTTTTAGACGCTTTTTTAACGCTGCCAACAGTTTTGGCTTTCACTCGCACTTTAGGGCGAGCGACTTTTGTATTTTTTTTCGTGGCCATCGTCATCCTTAACTTGGACCTAGTTACATTAGCAATCTCAGCGGATTAACTGGCAATCCATTACGGCGAATCTCAAAATGGAGCAGTGTTTTCCCTGCATTATTTTGCCCCATCTTAGCAATTACCTGACCTGCTTTAACCCAGGCGCCATTTCCAACCAGATTAACTTCATTAAAAGCATAAGCACTAAGATAACTATTGTTATGCTTTATAATAATTAGATTACCATACCCGCGCACACCTGCACCAGAATAAACCACTACACCGCCTGCCGCTGCGTGCACGGGTTCACCCACATTGCCTCCAATATCAATACCAGGATTGCCTGTGTAATCCGTTGAAAATTTTGCAAGTATTTGCCCTTTAACAGGCCACAACCAAGCCCGCACGGGCTGGGAAAAGGTGGTTTGTGGTTTATTCACGGCTGTTGAATAGCGCGGCGTTTTTGTTACTGGGCGGTGGTGCATCACCACAGCTCGATTGCGCAAACGCAATACTTCGCCAGGGTGAATAGGATAAGGCGGCGTCAAATTATTTAGCTCGGCTAGGTGACGATAATCCATCGCATAAGCCCAAGCAATCGAGTAAAGGGTGTCGCCGGCTTTCACTGCATAATGACCGCTCTGGGGAAGAGTCGGTTTACCAATAGCAGTAACCGGTGCCAGCGTAGGTGCAGATGAGCACGCAGCTAATCCAATAAAAACAACTGTGAGTCCAAGCCACTTAATCCATTTTACCCGCAGCATACTGATCCATCCTGTTTACCCATGTAGAGAGCTGATCAAAAGTTTGATAATGGGTGATATCAATTTGTAACGGCGTTATTGAAACTTTATTTTGGCTCAGTGCAAAAAAATCGGTACCCACACCCGCATCTTGTTCACGTCCAGCTGGCCCTACCCAATAAATTGTTTTACCGCGTGGATCCACTTGGCGCACCATAGGTTCAGCGCGATGCCGTTTACCCAAACGCGTTATTTCAAAACCGTTTAGCTCTGCGTAAGGCACGTCGGGAACATTCACATTCAGTATCGTGCTCGGCGGTAAACGGTCTTTTAGCATGTGTTGCATTAATTGCTTGGCCACAATCGCTGCTGTTTCATAATAGTGGCACTGCTCACCCGCTAAGGAAATCGCCATCGCTGGTAGCCCACAAAAACGTCCTTCCATTGCAGCAGCCACGGTGCCGGAATACCACACGTCATCGCTTAGATTGGATCCTTCATTAATGCCCGAAATAACCATGTCGGGTAAGGGTTCAAGTAATCCCGTAATCGCTAAATGCACACAATCCGTAGGTGTGCCTTCAACGCTAACAAAACCATTGGGTAAATGTTTTAAGCGCAATGGCGCGCCTAATGTAAGTGAATTACTGGCGCCGGAACGATTACGATCGGGTGCCACCACCTCAATATTCGCTACTGCTTGAAGCGTTGCTGCCAATACTTCAAGCCCTTTGGCGTAAACACCATCGTCATTAGATAATAAAACTCGAATCATGAACGTTTTGCATCCGATTGTTGCGGCACAATTTGATAAAATGTTTCACCGTTTTTGATCATGCCTAAATCTTCACGAGCCCGTTCCGCAATCGCTTGATTACCTTTTTTCAAATCCATTACATCCGCGCTTAATGTTTTGTTACGCAAATCAAGCTGCGAATTAAGCTGCTGCTGCTCGGAAATTTGTTGGTTAAGCTGATGAATTGTCAATAAGCCGCCGTCAGAGAACCACAGTTGATACTGGAGTAGAATAAAAAGAGCAACTAACGCGGCAATAACAGGCTTCATTGTTAAAATCTAGCACATTATTGGTAGCAACGAAATGCCGTACTTAACGTCGGCTCAAAACCGGAAACGCATTGCATCCAGCAAAAGGCGCTTTTTTTCCGAGCTGTTCTTCAATCGATAATAACCGATTGTATTTCGTCACCCGATCCGAACGACACAATGAACCTGTTTTAATTTGACCGGCAGCGGTGGCCACTGCCAAATCAGCAATTGTGGTATCCGATGTTTCACCTGAACGATGCGAAATAATCACGCCATAGCGTTCTTGTTTGGCTAACCCAATTGCAGCCAATGTTTCAGTTAATGTGCCAATTTGATTGAGCTTGATTAAAATTGCATTGGCAATGTTTTTTTTGATGCCTTCTGAAAAAATCTTCGGGTTAGTTACAAACACATCGTCACCCACTAACTGCACTTTTTTACCCAGCTCGCGTGTTAATACTTGCCAACCCTGCCAATCGTTTTCAGCTAGCCCATCTTCAATTGACAAAATCGGATAATCATTCACCCATTCCACCAACTGTTTAATCATTTGATCAGACGTTAATTTGTTGCCATTTAATTTATACTGATTATTGGTATAAAGTTCTGAGCTTGCGACATCCAATCCTAGATAAATATCCTTTCCTGGTTTGAATCCTGCTGATTCAATCGCATTTAAAATAAATTCAATAGCGGCTTCATTGTTTTTTAAATCGGGTGCAAAACCACCTTCGTCACCCACCGCGGTGGCCAACCCTTTACTCGCTAATTTTGCTTTTAACGTATGGAAAATTTCCGCGCCATAACGCAATGCTTCTTTAAAACTCGGCGCACCCACTGGAATGATCATGAATTCTTGCACATCTAAATTATTATCGGCATGCGCGCCACCATTGATAATATTCATCATGGGTACCGGCATAGAAAAAGGCCCATCGCCTCCTAAATAACGAAACAACTGGGTATTCAATGCATGTGAAACCGCATAAGCATTCGCTAATGAAACGCCTAAAATAGCGTTCGCCCCCAATTTGGATTTATTTTCAGTACCATCTAAATCAATCATAATGCGATCAATTTCATCTTGATGAGATGGGTCTTGACCCGTTAACGCCTGACAAATAATGCCATTCACATTGTTAACCGCTTGCAATACGCCTTTGCCGTTATAGCGTTTTTTATCGCCATCGCGTAGCTCAACCGCTTCGCGTGTGCCGGTTGAAGCACCTGACGGTACAGAAGCCACGCCACGTTCGCCCGATTCTAAAACCACTTCGGCTTGTAAAGTTGGGTTACCGCGCGAATCTAAAATTTCCCGTGCGTGCACACTAGCAATTTTCATAAACTTCCTTTTGTTTAACGACAGCATCAATTGCCATCAACGACTCGAGTAATCTTGCCATTTTTTGCAATGGCCATGAATTGGGACCATCGCTTAATGCTTTATCTGGATCAGGATGCGTTTCCATAAAAATGCCATCAATGCCCACGGCCATTGCAGCTCTTGCTAACACCGGCACAAATTCACGCTGTCCACCTGAACTCGCACCTTGTCCACCCGGCAACTGCACTGAGTGCGTAGCATCAAATACCACTGGGCAACCAGTTTGGCGCAGTATCGCTAACGAACGCATGTCTGACACCAAGTTGTTATAACCAAATGACACGCCACGTTCACACACCATAATATTTTTATTGCCCGTGCTTTTTGCTTTTGCCACTACGTGTTGCATATCCCACGGCGCTAAAAACTGACCTTTTTTAATATTAACTGGCTTGCCTGTGTTCACCACATTTAAAATAAAATTAGTTTGACGACATAAAAAAGCGGGCGTTTGCAACACATCAACCACACTCGCGACTTCATTTAATGGTGTGTCTTCGTGCACATCGGTTAATACCGGCACCCCAATTTGTTGCTTCACTTTTTCTAAAATCGCCAAGCCTTTTTCAATACCCGGACCACGAAAACTTTGTGTTGAAGAACGATTGGCTTTATCAAATGACGATTTAAAAATAAACGGAATGCCGAGTTTTTGTGTCATGGCTTTAAGCTGCCCTGCGACATCTAACACCAACTGCTCACTCTCAATCACACATGGACCAGCGATCAGAAAAAAGGGCCGATTCTCCCCTACTGAAAAATGACATAACTGCATAATAAAAGGTATCCCCCGGTACTCAAACTGGAGTCCATTATACCGATTCCGCTTGAAGTTGCGAGACACAGCCTGCTTGTCTAAGGATTTTTTTATGAAGAAAATCAAACCCTAGCCGAGCAGTTCGTTTATTAACGTCAACAAAAGCTTGAGAGCAAGTAAGGTGAACCAGAAAAAAATTTACGGATGTAATTTGTAATTTGAGGAGCTATTGCAAGCTGCGAGTAATTGCTGGTGATGATTGCTAACATAATAAATACGGCCACAATTGCCAGAATACGGCCATATACTATGAAGTCACTCCAAGCTTTGCTTTACACGCAGCCGCCACAAAACCACTAAACAAAGGGTGCCCCTTGCGTGGCGAAGAAGTAAATTCCGGATGAAACTGACACGCCACAAACCAGGGATGATTTGGCAACTCAATCATTTCCACCAACTTACCATCAATGGAACGACCAGCAATCTGCAATCCCTTGGCTTCCAGTGCTTCAATATAAGCGGGATTCACTTCATAGCGATGACGATGGCGCTCAACGATAACGTCTTCACCATACATTTCGCGCGCTTTGGTTTTTGCGTTTAAACGACAAGGCTGGCCACCCAAACGCATTGTGCCACCCATATCATCACTGCTTGAACGTGTTTGTAATTTACCTGTTTCATCCAACCATTCCGTCACTAATGCCACCACCGGATAGGTGGTGTTGCGATCAAACTCCGTGGAATTGGCTTTTTTCATGTGCGCAATATGACGAGCAAATTCAATAATCGCAATCTGCATACCTAAACAGATTCCCAAATAAGGAATATTATTTTCGCGCGCATATTGTGCCGCTAAAATTTTTCCTTCAATCCCGCGCTCACCAAAACCACCTGGCACCAAAATGGCGTTCACGTCTTTCAATAACACCACACCTTGCTTTTCAAGGTTTTCAGAATCCAGATATTTAATATTTACTTTGGTATGCTGCTGGATGCCGGCATGCGTTAACGCTTCGTTTAACGATTTATACGCATCCTCTAATTCCACGTATTTACCCACCATAGCAATGGTTACTTCGTGTTGCGGATTGAGTTGTGCGTCTACCACTGCTTGCCAATCTGACAAATCACTTGGTTTGCAATTTAAATTTAATTTTTCACAAACCAATTCACCGACGCCTTGATCTTTCAAAATAAGTGGCACTTGATAAATACTTTTTGCATCTGACAATGACAGCACATTATTTTTAGGCACATTGGTGAATAAGGCTATTTTTTCACGCGCACTTTCTGGTAAAGGCAATCTTGAACGGCACACTAAGATGTCTGGCTGAATACCAATTGAACGCAATTCTTTTACCGAATGTTGCGTCGGTTTGGTTTTAATTTCGTTAGAGGCTTCAATGTAAGGCACCAACGTTAAGTGAATAAACAGTGTATTTTCAGCGCCGAATTGAATGCGCATTTGGCGGATGGCTTCTAAAAAAGGTTGTGATTCGATATCACCTACTGTGCCACCGATTTCCACCAGCGCCACATCCGCATCGTTTGCCCCTTCAATAATTTTACGTTTAATTTCATCCGTAATGTGTGGAATCACCTGCACCGTCGCTCCCAAATAATCGCCGCGACGTTCTTTGCGAATCACATCTTCATACACCCGCCCCGTAGTGAAATTGTTGCGCCGTGTTGTCGCAATGTGCACGAAGCGCTCGTAGTGCCCCAAATCCAAATCCGTTTCAGCACCATCTTCGGTGACAAACACTTCGCCATGTTGAAATGGACTCATGGTGCCTGGATCAACATTGATGTAAGGATCGGATTTAATAAGTGTCACATTTAAGCCGCGTGATTCTAAAACAGTACCAAGAGAGGCTGAAGTGATGCCTTTACCTAATGATGAAACGACACCACCGGTGATGAAAATGTATTTAGTCATTGGAATTCCCGTTATGAGCTGCCACGGGAATTCAGTCTAGCAAAGTTGTGGGCCGAAGCCCACCTATTAATTTACTGATTTCGGTTCTGCTTTTGCGCGCATAAACTGTGAGGTCACATCAACGATATGCGGTTGATCATTGGCCAGCGTGATGCTTAATGCTGGCGAACCAGGGGCAAAGTTCAATTTGCTCATATCAATTTTTTGCAATGCCAAGTTGTGATAACTTCTGAAATACAACACCTTATGCGTAAGATCCTTGATCACGGCCCACTGGGTCTTATCCATATCTGCCGCGGTGTTAGTCGCTTGCGGGCCACGTATCACACCATAAGGAATGTCGACCCCATTTAAAATGTGCTGCGCCAGATTGACTGTTTGGGCGGCGGTATCTTGCTGCATCGCCCAACTCACTAAAAACGCTATTTTAACGAAACGCGATGGTGGGGTGAAATCGCCCGGCAAACCCACGGCACCAGAACCTTGACCCGTTCCATTATAAGTAATGCCATCTTTGACAATTGGATTGGGCGCAAAAGGTGACAAATTAATATAGTTGCTCAGATTATCCACTTGCCATGGAAAGCCTGGTGAATTGGTTAAAATGCCGCTTGCATCGTTATACACATGCAACCCGCCCGCTGTCATTTCAATCACTACACTGTGGCCTTGTGCGTCTGTCGCCACATAATGCACTGGAAATACCACTGGGCTACCTTGGTAAGTCAGCGCTTGCGCGTAAACATTTAATGCGGGCAGTGCCGCTTTAATTTGCGCAACACTATCAAAATTACTCAACACATAATCGCTCATTTGGTAATAAGGCATGGCTTTAGCTGCTTCACTTGCTTTGTAGTCAGCGTATTTTGCATAGCCTGGGAAATACAACAAATCAATGGATAAGCCTTTTTCATTGATCCCACTGACCGCCATCAAATGAAAGCCATTTATTGCCAGGTAACCATATTTAGCTTTCCACGTTAAACCTGGCTTGCCATCGGGGGTGGTGCTGGAAAACGCCGTATCGCGATTAACGGTATAGATTTGACTTTGCATGTCCGGCCCAAATTCCATACTGCGGCCCACAATCACGCTACCGTCTTTGGCGATTAAACGAAAATGGGTGCAAGCTAAACTGATTGAAGTACACAAGGCGAGTAATATAATAAGTATTTTTTGCATGATCATCTCCATATGATGCAAAATCTACTATATCATATGTAATCAAATTAACAGGAGCAGCTAAAATGGAACAACCCAAAAAATTGTATCGCTCAACCCACAATCGCTTAATTGCTGGCGTATGCGGTGGCCTTGGTGATTTTTTTGATATTGATCCCACTTGGATACGTATTATCTTTGTTTTACTGTTATTGCTCGCCGGCTCAACATTGCTTATTTATTTAATTATGTGGCTAATTGTACCAGAAGCACCTACCGCCCCCATTGCATAACGCTGCCTTGCAGCGCTCGCCTTCAAATGTCACAATGCTGTCCACTTAATTAGTAGACTTGGAAAAAATCATGCCGCATCCATTAGCCCAAACTCATCAACAGTTTTTCAGCGAAATAAATGCCAAATGGGATAATGATATTATTCCGAAGTTGTGTGAATATATTAAAATCCCCAATAAATCACCTATGTTTGACAGCCAATGGCAGCAACACGGTTATATGCAACAAGCCATGGATTTAATTGTGGCGTGGTGCAAACAACAACCGATTAAAAATCTTAAACTTGAAGTGGTGCAATTGGAAAATCGCACGCCTTTATTGTTTATTGAAATTCCTGGGCAGACAGAAGAAACCGTGTTGCTGTATGGACACATGGACAAACAACCTGAAATGGTTGGTTGGGATGAAGACAAAGGACCTTGGCTACCTGTTTTAAAAGGCGATAAATTATATGGTCGCGGCGGAGCCGATGATGGTTATGCGGTATTCGCTTCACTGACCGCGATAGCTCAATTACAAAAACACCACATTGCGCATGCGCGTTGTGTGATTATTATTGAAGGCTGCGAAGAAAGTGGCAGTTACGATTTGCCTTTTTATTTAGAACATTTAGCCACACGTATTGGCGAACCAAGCTTAGTAGTTTGCCTTGACACTGGCTGCGGTAATTACGAACAATTGTGGAGCTGCTCTTCTTTGCGCGGTTTAGTCGGCGGCACACTCACCATTGAAGTGCTAAAAGAAGGCATTCACTCTGGTTTAGGTAGCGGCATTGTGCCCTCCACCGAAATGGTTTTGCGCCAATTATTGGACCGCATCGAAGACGCTAATACGGGTGAAATTATTCATGACGCATTTAAAGTAACTATTCCACCACATCGTTTAGCAGAAGCAAAACACACTGCAAAACAATTAGGTGATTTAATTTATGCCGAATACCCTTTTGCTGGCAAAACACAACCGGTTACGATGGATACTACAGAATTATTATTAAATCGCACTTGGCGCGCGCAATTATCTATAACAGGGATAGAAGGTGCGCCATCAATTGAAAACGCAGGTAACGTAACACTGCCTAAACTTACGGTAAAATTATCCATGCGCATTCCACCATCATTAAGTGGTAAAGCCGCTAAAGAAAAACTCAAAGAAATTTTAGAAACCAATCCACCATTTAATGCCAACGTGCATTTTGCAGCAGATCAATCCGCTAAAGGCTGGGACGCTCCCAAACTCAGTGAGTGGTTAATGCAAGCCAATGAACGCGCATCACAATGGTTTTATGGTAAACCCGCCGCTTACATTGGTGAAGGTGGCACCATTCCTTTTATGAGCAAGCTACATAAAATGTTTCCGCAAGCGCAATTTTTAAATTGCGGTGTGTTAGGACCAAAATCAAACGCGCACGGACCAAATGAATTTTTACATATTCCTATGGCAAAACGCTTAACGGCTTGTGTGGCGAGTGTGATTGCGGAGCATTATCAACATTTTATTTAATGCAAAGAATGACGCACCATCATCTGCTGATAATACGCTAAACGTTCCGCTAATAAGTGCCCATCGTATCTGAGCGGCAACGTCACTAATTTTTTTTCATCTAACGCTAATTCTTGACGCAAACAGTTTTTTTGCGCCTCAGATTGAGTGAAAATAAAACTGGCGCGTTCAATCACAATGTTTTGTTTATCGTACTCTTGTGCTATTAATTCAAAATGATCAACGCTGTCCGACAGGTTCACGATATACGAATAACCCAGTTGCGTTAATGCAAATGCAATTATGCTGGCATCGTGACATTCAATAACATCGGGTTGCAACACATCCAGTGACTGCTTTAGGCGTGTACTTAAATCCACAAACGCATATTCATCAGGGTGAATAAAAAAATCTGGCGCTAAGAATAAATTAACTTCATGACCAACCTCGGCCAAACCCTGCGCTAATCCTTCCATTTCAGGCGCTTCACCTTTGTTGTCTGCAACTGCGGTTAATAATACTCGCATACTGTAATCCTTGCGTTTAATTCAATTCCTCTTTTACTATAGCGCATCATGTTAACGCCGCGAGAATACGATATTTTAGTGATTGGCAGCGGCGCGGCCGGCCTTGGATTGGCGTTGAGCCTCGCCAACCGCTATAAGATTGCCGTGGTCTGCAAAGACGATGGCTTAAGCTCCAGCTCGCAATACGCCCAAGGTGGCATTGCTGCGGTGATGGATGAAAACGACTCGGTTGCCTCCCACATCACTGATACGTTAATCGCGGGCGATGGTCTGTGTGATAAAAAAGCCACGCGTTTTATTTTAGAAAATGGTAAACCCGCTATTGACTGGTTAATGCAGCACGGCGTGAAATTTACGCTATCAAGCAAAACTCATCAATTACATTTAACCCAAGAAGGTGGACATTCACATCGACGCGTAGTTCATGCGCAAGATAAAACGGGTGCGGTAGTGGTTAAAACACTGGCGGAACAAATTCATGAACACAAAAATATTGACAGTTATGTTGAGCGCACTGCTATTGATTTATTAATTACCGCCAACCAATGCTACGGTGCGGAATTTTTAAATAACGAAACACAAGCCATCGAAACGTTTCATGCTAAACACGTGGTACTTGCAACAGGCGGTGCTAATCACATGTATTTGCATACCAGCAGCGCTAAACATACTAGCGGCGATGGCATTGCTATGGCTTATCGTGCCGGTTGTCGTATCGCCAATATGGAATTTAATCAATTTCATCCCACTAGTTTTTATCATCCCCACGCACACCCATTTTTAATTACTGAAGCCATGCGTGGTGAAGGAGCGACATTGTTATTACCCAATGGTCAACGCTTTATGCCGCAATACGATAAGCGCGCTGAACTCGCACCACGCGATATTGTGGCACGTGCCATCGACAGCGAAATGAAAAAAAATCAAATTAACCATGTGTATTTAGATATTTCTCACAAAGCTAAAACATTTATTCAGCAATTTTTTCCCACCATTTATCAACACTGTTTAACAGCAGGAATTGATATCAGCCAACAACCAATTCCCGTTGTGCCTGCAGCACATTACACCTGTGGCGGCATCGTAACCAACTTATATGGCGAAACCGATGTTAAACAACTGTATGCTATCGGCGAAACCGCTTGCACTGGCTTACATGGTGCCAATCGCATGGCCAGTAATTCATTATTGGAATGCTTGGTGATGGCGATGAGTGCGGCTAAAAAAATTGAAGCAACACAAATTACTTCTCTTGCTTCATCTCACGCTACAACAACGCAATCCGTAACTTCCTCCCCACATCACACGCTTGCCGATACTTCGGCAAAAATTCGTCACTTGATGTGGCAGCACGTGGGCATTGTGCGTAACAATGATGGCTTAAAACTAGCACTGGAAAAAATTACGGCACTGCATCACCACATCGAAAATAATTGGGCACAGTTACCGCTTAATCGCAAAAATATTGAAACGCGTAACGTAGCGTTAAATGCTTTACTGACCACTACCATGGCAGCGGCACGTCAAGAAAGTCGCGGGTTGCATTTTAATACGGATTATCCCAATAAAAATCCCGTTGCAAGCAACAGTGTGCTGCAACGGGATAGCGTCCCTGTGAGCTATCGAACGGAACTTCAAGATCCAGGCTAAGACGAGCTTGTATTTGCTATTTCGACTGATACATATGAATCTTCTTCTTGTTTTGCATCATCTAATGTATCTGCATATGAAGCTTTAACGTGACCCAATTCCAACGCTAATGTGTTTTTATTTTCTTTTAACCAATTAAAATCAGCTTCGCTCATCCCATTTATTAATTCATAATAATGTTGAGTCGGACTTGGCACCAGCCCTAAGCTTAATGTATTTGCAATAGTTCCTACAAAAACTCGCGGGTTGTAAATTGGTCTTGAGAAATGATGTGCTGCAGCCTTCATTGCGGCCAATCCAACAAATTCACCATTCAGTATTCTTTCAAAATGCGCCACACGCGCTTTTAAATCCGATTTATCTGAGGTTGGATCACTGGCTTTGACATTAAAATAATTTAATATCAGACTCACATTTTTGGGCGCACGAACACGGCAACCTGGATGCAACTGATCAAATGCAGTAATTTTTTGCTGTAGCTGCAGCTTATTCGCCAATTCTCCTATCATTTTATCTTGCGCCGCAAACTCTAAAAAATTTTGTAAAAATCGGCTCAACATTACCGTATTTAACGCATTGCCCACTGTGCAATTTAGCTGTGCTTCGCTGATCTGAGCCACAGCACTATAAAGCGGTGTAATACCTTCCCGACTAAATAAAAAACTTTGCCATTGCTTCAAATCAAAATGAGAAAATAAAAAAATTACTCTTTCGATTGACAGCTTGGGCAACTTAATGGATTCCGGCAGTTTTTTATCTCTTCTCGACTGCAATTTACTAAGATAAGCGGCTCTGGCATTTAATTTTTGAAATTCGCCCTCGCTATCTTGTTCCAAAACCAGCTCTTCTAAATTAATTGCCTCTACACGAGCAAAAAGTTTGAGCCAAGCTATTAAAGCCTGCCTATGGTTTTTTGTTTGTTCCAATGGGAGCTCTAAAACTTTTTGCTGTATGTGAGCGTCAACCCTTGGTTGTAATCCTGTTTGTTCTCGTTTATTTATTTCAGAAATTATTCCAACTATGTCTTTTATGTTTGCTAAATTTTTTGCTGCTTGTATGTCTGGTAAAGTTGCGGCTTCTTGTTTTTTTGCAGCAGGCACCTTAGAAAATAAATTACTTCGCATACACACTCCTTATTGATTGGACTCAGTAAAATCATTTACTTCTCCTTCAAACATAAAAATTTTTTATTAAAGAAATATTAATGCTCATTTTTTGGCAGAATAAAAACGAACCTTTTTACACAGCTGACGCCACTGGCTTAAACTAAACTGATCTCGCCATAACAAAATATTTTTTTTCGGCAACGAATGCGGATCTTGGATACGAAGCAATAACCAAAACCGCGTTTGATAATAACGCAGCAAAACAAATTCCGCGGGCAACGGGGTGGGATTTAAAATGACAGTGAACAGATCGCGCAAATAAACTATCGCAACCGTTAACAACAAAATAGTTTTAATACCCCACCACAACGCACTGCTGATCACAGCCATTGCCGCAAGCACACTAACAAAAGTAAAAGCGATTAAATGGATTGCAGAAACGCGCATAGGCCAAGCGTAAAAGATTCAATTGATGCGTGTTAACGTAGCCCTGATGTTATGCCAACAGTTCAGGGCGCAGTGACCAATTGATTAACCAATTATCGTGATCGTAACGCTCTAAACAAATTAATGTACCGGGCGTGAAGCGCACCAAATCCATTGTCTGCTCTGCCAACACCAGTTCACTTACCAGTTGTGATACAAATGGCATGTGCCCAACCAACAATGTGTCATCACTCCATTGCTCAATTTCGGCAACCAACGGTTCAATATCGCATTCTGGATTTAAGCGCTTGCACACTTCCAGCTTCATTTGCGGCGCCATAGCAGCGGCAATAATTTCAGCCGTTTGCTGGGCCCGCAATTTCTCACTGTGCAGAATATGCGAAACCAGCACCCCTTCTGTTTTGAGGAACTGACCGAACTTTACTAAGGCTTGTTTGCCATGAGGCGTGAGCGACCTTCTGCCATCGGCATTGGGATGTTGCTCTGCATGACCATGTCGCATAATGTAGATTTTCATGGCCTGCATTCTAAATGACTTTTGCACTTTAGGCGACATATACCGGTCGTCAATGAAGATAAGAACATTAATTTTGACACACGATAAATCGCAACTTCAACTGAAATGGCTATATATGGATCAGTCAGCAACACCATCGACGTTGGGCTATAATTTGATCAGGTAACAGCTTGAATTAGGTGAGGAGAAGACAAGTGTCTGATTTAAATGAACTTAAAACTAAAGTCACATTGCCCATCATAGGCACTTTAAAAGAAGCCTGGCATGGCATCAGCGGGTTCAAAGCTTCGGCCTGGGGTGGCGCCGGTTTTTTAATTCTAGTCTCGTCTGGAATTATGTTTGCCATGCTTATTGTGGCCATGATTGTCATCTTTGGCTTAATTGGCAGCACAGGGTTAAGCGACCCTTCGCAAGTGAGTCCCAATGCCGCACTCGGCATACAAATTATTATGCGCGTGCTTTCCATCCTAGGGGATTTTTTTATTATGCCCATTGCGGTGGGCTTATCTCTTTTAGCCGTGCATCGGTTACGCCAACAACCATTTACCGCTTATCGCGTTTTTGATTATTACAAATGGCGTTACATGTGGCGTTTCTTTATGGTCATGCTGCTGCTCTATGCAATGCTGTTTGTGGTGCTGCTAGGTCTAGCTTTAATTGCAGCGGTAATGATTGCGATTTTTCATCACACTGAAATGCATCCAGTCCTTATTTTCACTCTATGCAGTATTGCCGGCATAGCATTATTTCTTTTTATTGCTTACATCAGTATCGGCACCCATTTTGCAAATTTTTTAATTGCCGATAAAAATAAAGGCGTGTGGCACGCGTTTGGTGAAGGTTATCGCATCGCTTGGCAGTATTATTGGCGTATTCTTGGTATCATTATGCTTTTCGCTTTAATTGCTCTTGGCCTTGCACTCGCTTGCAGTATTTTATTCTTCTTATTCCATCTCATTAACTTGGGTTGGCTAGGGGGCTTACTGGGTTTTGCTGTTATGGTGACAGTAATGATTTGGTATCTACCTTGGGGTCTCAACATATGGGCATTAATTTATCGTGATTTATTCGGCTTGGAGTCTCAATAACGTATTAAAATCCGCTTGGCAAAACGTGGCTGGCTTTAAAGCTGCGTTTTGGCGCGGCACTTCAATTGCGTTAAGCGGTTATATCGTTGTTGGCATCACCGCAATCATATGGCTTTTGTTTGCAAAAAATTCCCTAGTGATTCTTATTATTGGCAGCGCTTGGTTTGCTTTGGGTTTGGTATTTATTTATATGCCATTACAAGTTGGCGTGTTGCGCTTATCGCTCGATTGGTTAAATAAAAAACCCATCCAGCTAAACAACGTTTATCGCTATCTCAATATGGCGTTAGCGCTCAAAATTGGGCTGGTAACACTGCTTGGGATTTTTTTTATTGCTGTTACCAGTTGTATTCCCACCTGGTGGGGGCAAGTCATTGGCTTTGTCGCTGGCTTATTTATTTTAGCTACAATGATGTTAGCTTGGTTTTACCTAGCTGATACTGATCCCAATATGGATCACGTTATTGCGTTTTGTGCTTTTAGTTTAAAGTATCGCGGCCTAAAGCTGGCTATGTTAATGTTGTTATCGAATATTGTTTTTTTGCTCAGTTTGCTGACATTAGGCATCGCCTTTATTTGGTTAGGGCCGTGGTTTAATCACGCTTGGGCGTTGGTGTATTTAAATATCAAAGCGCAATACCAAATAGCCATTTCTACTCGCCGTACTTGAGACATCGCTGCCTGTATTTCAATGCAAATTCCGCTATACTCGCCTCTGTGTTCACCATTGAGGGTTAATTAATGAACAAAATTACTTACCTTGACGGTACTCGCTTATATCGCGCTTTGGTGGCAGGGATCCGCCAAGTAATTTCACGTCAAGAGTATCTCAATAATATTAATGTTTATCCTGTTCCCGACCGCGACACGGGAACTAATATGGCCATGACGCTCAACGCTATTTTAGAAGGCACCTATGCTAGCCAAAAAACAAATATTGATGATTTATTAAATAATATTGCCGATAGCGCACTGAATGGTGCACGGGGTAATTCGGGTGCGATTCTCGCTCAGTTTTTTCAAGGTCTATGTGAAGGCGCAGAACACATCGGCGGCAAAATGAGCACCTTGCAATTTGTGGCTGCTATTAATCGCGGGGTGGATTTCGCTTATTCTGCTTTATCACAACCCAAAGAAGGCACCATCCTCACTGTGATTAAAGACTTTGCGCTTGCATTAAGTGACTTTATCAAAACCAATGGTGAAGATTTTTTACATCTCATCCGTGCCGGTATTGTGCGCGCCAAAGAATCATTGCATAACACCACTAATCAATTAAAAGAATTAAAAAAAGCCAATGTGGTCGACGCAGGCGCACAAGGTTTTGTTGATTTACTAGAGGGCATTTATGGTTTTATTGAAAATGGCTCGATCCGCAACTTACAAAGCTACGCCCCTTCTGAAAATACAACTATGATCACTGACACACTTGAAGATTTTGCCCTGGATGAAAAAAATCGCTTTTGCACCGAGTGCTTAATCACCGGTGATAATATCAATCAAACTGAGTTGCGCAATCGCCTTGATAAAATTGGCTCAAGCTTGATCGTTGCAGGTTCAAAGATCAAAACTAAAGTACATATACACGCCAATGACCCAGCAGAAATTTTCGGTATTTGTCGCGAATATGGCAAACTGCAAGGTGAAAAAGCCGATGACATGATTCATCAACAGCGCTCAATTAATCACAAACGCGCCCAAGTTGCCATCCTCACGGATTCGGGCGCTGATCTACCTGAAGAAATCATCAGCAAACTAGACATTCACGTAGTGCCAATTTTAGTGAACTTCGATCAAGAATGTTTTATCGACAAAGTGACGTTGTCTGCTAATGAATTTTATCACTTATTAAAACGCAATCCGCATCATCCTAAAACATCTCAACCCAGTCCTGGCGATTTCAAACGTCAATATCAATATTTAGCGAGTCACTATGATTCGATTATCGCCATTCATTTGCCCAAAAAAATCAGCGGCACCATGCTGTCATCTGAAACCGCTTCAAAAAATACAATTGAAACACAAGTTGATATTTTAGATGCCATGAGCACATCCGGCGGCCAAGGATTAATAGTGCAATACGCCGCAGAGTTAGCCAAAGCCAATAAAAAACATTGGGAAATTATTCATGGTGTTCGGCTGGCTACAAAACGCACTCAATTTTTTGCCGCTTTTACCGATCTTACCTTCGTTGAACGCGGCGGGCGTTTATCCGCACGCAAGCGCAAACTGATTCAGTGGCTGCATGTATCACCCGTACTTAGTTTTGATGAAAGCGGCCAAATTAAACCTTCAGCGGTGTTTTTTGGCAAACGCAATTTAGCCAAAAAACTCGCTCGCCTAGCCAAAAAGAAAATGCAGCCCGATAAAACCTATCGCGTTATAATCACGCATTGCAATGCCGAGCAAGAAGCTGAAAAATTAAAATCACACTTGCAACACCAACACACCAAACTCGATTCCATTTATGTGATGCCGTGCAGCGCTGCACTTGGCGCGCATACCGGACCAGGCACGTTGGCGATGGCAATACAGGAATATGTTGCTGTGGAAAATCAGTAATTGCTACTGACTTAGAATTTTTTAGTTAGCAAGAGCGACATAAAATTTATATCTACCAACGATATTTAGCCATTCTTAATGAGGGAATTGGTCGTTTTTAACGAAAATAACAGAGTAAATTATGCCAAAAATTAAAGTCAACGATATTGAAATATATTATGAAAGGCATGGCCAAGGTGAACCTTTGGTGTTAATCGCCGGCTTCAGTGCAGATCACACTGCATGGGATATGATAGTTGAGCCGCTCTCAAAACAGTATGAAGTGATTGTTTTTGATAATCGCGGCGCAGGTCAAACAGAGGTATCTCAAGGACCTTATTCCATCGCACAATTAGCTGATGATACGGCGGCTTTGTGTTCAGCGCTTGATATTCAACAAGCGCACTTTATTGGAAATTCGATGGGTGGTTTTATACTGCAAACGCTTGC